>JADGQK010000056.1 GCA_017881915.1 Chloroflexota bacterium
GGTGAGCTGGATCTTCTGGGTGGTCATCTGTTCGCTCCTACCGCTGGGCCAGCGCGCGGGCGGCCGCCGAACGCAGCGCCCGGACGACCATTTCCTTGACCATCGCTCGTTTGTACTCGGCCGGGCCGTGCGCGTCGGTGCCCGGCCTGGATTCAGCGGCAGCGGCCGCGCCAGCGGCCTGGAACGTCGCCTCGATCGGTTCCTGACCCACGAGGGCGCCCTCCGCACCGGTCGCCGCGAAGGGCGCCTCGGCGACCGCGGTGAGGCCGATTCCGGCGGCCGAGATCCGGCCGTCCGGACCGAGCGAGACCTGGGCTGCGACGCCCACGGTCGAGAAATCGCCGGCCCGACGCTCCAGCTTGGCGTAGGCGGCACCAGACGGTCGTGGCGCACGGGGCAGGATGACCTCAGTGAGCAACTCGGTCGGCTCGATCGCCGTCTGGAACGTGTCGATGAAGAAGCTCCGAGCCTCGACCAGCCGCTCGCCGGAAACACTGCGCAGGACGATCGTGGCGCGGGTCGCGATCAGGACGGCCGGCCAGTCGGACGAGGGGTCAGCATGAGCGCAGGAACCGCCGATCGTGCCCCAGTTCCGAACCTGCGGATCACCGATCCCGCCGGCCGCATCGACGAGCAGCGGATAACCGGATCGGACGACCGGATTCTCGAGGATCTGGCGATGCGTGGCGCGTGCGCCGATGCGCAATCCGTCGACCGTCTCGATGATCTCGTCCAGCCCGTCGAGGTCGCGAATGTCGACGAGCAGGGCGGGCGAGGCCAGGCGGAGCTTCAGCAATGGCAGGAGGCTGTAGCCGCCGGCCAGGATCTTCGCATCACCCTCGCGATCGACGAGGATCTGGAGGGCCTCATGCATGGCCGCCGGCCGGACGTAGTCGAATTGAGCCGGGATCATCCGTCCTCCTTCGCGTCATCGCACGGCTGCGCTGTTCGACTGGCGAAGCAGCGCGCCGTCTTGCCGACGACTCACTCAGTCTTGCCGACGACTCAGGGCAGGCTCCCGGGCGACTCGGAGGTCGGGTGGCTGGCCGCGGAGACCGGGCGCTGCGCGCAAGTCGTGTCGGCGAGGATAGGCCGGGGTGGTTCACCCGTCAACGAAGTTTCGATTTGGAAACCTCGTGGTCCCCGGGCAGGTAGCGGGCCTCACGATCGAACAGGATCGCGGCTCGTTCGGAGCTGGACAGGCGGGCAACCCGGGCGGCTTCCCGCACGAACCCGGCGTACAGCGTCCTCGGGATCGGGTCGCCGGCCCGCACGGTGAACCAGCGCGCCCGCTTCGTCACGCCGACGCCGGCGAGGACCTCGGCCGGGTCGGCCAGCAAGACGCCCAGCGGAAACCCGAGGTGGACATGGCCAATCGATCATCGGGCCCGGGAAGCCGGCCGGCAGGGCCTCCGGCGAAACGGTCACCAGCCGCGCTCCAGCCGGGCCGCGTGGATGATTGCCCAGGGCTCGAGCGTGTCTACGGTTGCCAGGTGACGACCCCGATGTCATTCGGCAGGCGGCCGGAGATGGCCCAGCCGCCCGATTCCTCGATGACGAGTGCATCCAGGGCGGCCTGGAAGCGCACCTCCTTCGGTCCGTCGGGATCGATCCAGAGCTGGCGCCGGGCGAAGCCCTCCAAGCTCGCGCGCGAGTCGAAGCGGCGAGCTTCCTCCCGGATCCGGGTCAATCCCACTTCGCGCCGGCGAGCCCGCAGGAGCTCGACAACGTCGGCCAGGGCCGGCAGGGCAACCCGATCTTCACCGTGGACGAGGGGCCAGAACGGGTCGGCTGCTGAGGCGGGCACGCGATCCATCAGGACCGCGACGCAGCAGCGCCGGGCTGCCGCCTCGAGGGCGTCCAGGAACGGTCCGATCGAATCCACGTCGTAGCCAACATGGGCGATCAGGACGACATCGGCCGCGCAGGATCGCGCGTTCGCCGGATCGGACGGTGGCCAGCGCGCCTCGACGGTCCGGATGTTCCGGATCGCATGGTCGTCGGCGATCTCGTGGAGGGCCTGGAGCATCGAGGGGGACGCGTCCAGAGCCACGACCTCGCCCCCAGACGGGCCAAGCGCCCGAGCGAGCGGCAGCGCGAATCGACCCGCTCCCGCGCCCACGTCCAGCCATGTCTCGCCCGGGTCAACCAGGTCAAGGAGCGCCGCGAGGACCGGGTCGTCGGTGCGTGTCGGGTCGGCGCGGAAGAGCGAGCGGACCGGGGCGTAGAAGTCGATTCCGTCCGGGACTTCGCGGAATCGCTCGACCTGCGCCCGGTTGGCCAGGACACGCTCCCTCCAGGCGGCCTCGACGACGCGGACGAGGTCGGCAGCGGTATCCACGTCCGGATTGTCGCCGGGCAGGTCAACCTCGACGATGAGCTCTGGATGTTCCTTGATCAGGGGTCCGAAACCGCGGTCACCCTGGAGTTCACCGACGAGCGCCCAGGCCGAGCGCAGGATCAACACCGGGTTGGAGCCTCCCCCGCCCCGGTAGCGCGGCACCACGATCGAACGGCCTTCGGGGACCTCTGCCGCGAGGAGCGCCTTGATCGTCGCGAGGCTCGTGCGAGGTTGGTCGCCCAGGACGATCAAGGCGGCATCGATCTCCTCGACGCGGACGGCTGCCAGTGCCGCCAGGCCGATCCGGACGGAGCTCGACAACCCCTCCTCCGGCGCCGGGTTAGGCACCGTCCGCGCTCCGTTGGCCGCGGCGATTGCCTCGAGCGCAGTGGCGCCCGGGCCCACGACGACGATGGTCTCGGCGAGCTCAGCTTCCCGAATCGTGGCCAGGACGTGGTCAAGCAGTGGCCGGCCATTGAGCTCGGCCAGCAGTTTGCCGCCCCCGAACCGCGAGCCACTGCCCGCGCCGAGGACCACTGCCGCGGTCCGCCGGGAGTCAGTCACAGGGCGCCACGCTGAGGGCTCGTCCTTCGGCTTGTCGCGGCGTGCACCAGTACATCAAATCGGCCATTTCGCGGGTCCGCCGGTTGACCATTGTCTCGCCTCGCGGAACCTGGAGACGCTTGAGCACGGGAGTTGGCCGCCATGGGCTACCTGGTCGTCCACCCGTGGTTGGCCGGGGCCCGCCAGGCCGCCACCGGGCGACCAAACCGCCCGTTTGATGTCCTGAGTACACACGCGGGGCGGCCCGCCGCCCGGGGCCTCGGTCATTGGACGTCACGCTTGAATGCGCTCGCGCATTGGGCGGCCCGTGCCGCCGCGCCGTTCAGCAATGATCTCGGCCATGATCGCCAGCGCCGTCTCGGCCGGCGCCCGGCCACCCAGGTCGAGGCCGACCGGACCGCGCAGCCGATCGAGCTCAGGATCGGTCAGGCCGGCGACCCGAAGCCGCTCGCGCCGATCGCCCTGTGTCTTGCGCGAGCCAACCGCGCCAACGTAGCGGCAGCCTCGCTGGAGCGCCTCGACGATCGCCGGCTCGTCGAACTTCACGTCGTGGGTGAGGACCGCCACCGCATCCCGCGGTCCGAGGCCGATCGCTTCGGCGACCTCGTCCGGCCAGCCCACGATCAGCCGATCCACGTCCGGGAAACGGGCCGGCGTGGCGAAGGCGGCCCGGCCGTCGATGACGATGGTCTCGTAGCCGAGCTCCCGGGCGAAGCGCACGAGAAATCGGGCAACCTCCACGGCGCCCACGACAACGAGCCGGGGCTTGACCGGGTAGGCCTCGAGGAACACCTGCTGCCCTTCGATCTGGACCGTCGCCGACTCACCCCGGTCGAGCGCCGTCAACGCGGCGGTTCGGAGCTGCGAATCCGCAACCGCCGAACCAAGGGATCCGGTCAACGACCCGTCGGTGCCGACGACGACCACCGCGGGCGGCGCTTCCCCCGGACCCGGCGCAACCGGCCCGAACTCGGCCGGCGGCGCATCGCCGGGCAGGGGGATCGCAACGCATACGCCCGCATCCCGGGCCGCGGCGATGATCTCGGCGCGGACCCGGGGCTCGACCAGGACGTCGATCGTCCCGCCGCAGGCCAGGCCGACATCCCAGGCCTGCTCGTCGCTGATCCCGTAGCGGATCACCCGGGCCCGAGCGGACGCCCGCGCCGCCTCGATCTGCTCGAATGCCGCGCCCTCGACGCAGCCGCCGCTCACCGATCCCGCGAGCCGTCCGTCCGCGGCGGCCAGCATGACGGCCCCGGCCGGGCGCGGCGCCGAGCCAAAGGTCCGGACGACGACGGCCCGTCCGAAGGCCACTCCCTCGGCCTCCCAGGCATCGACGGTCTCGATCAGCTCGCGCATGCGACTCCTCGATTCTCTCCGGCCTACGCGCCGAGCGGCCGGGCCGTGCCGGCCCGGCCGTCGTCGGCCGCCGGCAACGTGGTCATCCGTCGGACTTCCGGGCGGAGGCTGACGATCCGGGCCGGCCGTGGCGCAGCGGATCCGGCCCGTCGGGATCCAGCCCGGGCAACGCCGGGCAGCGTGGCCACTCCCCCGACCCGCGCCCGGCGGTCCGCCTCCCGTCGGGTTGAGGCATTCGAGAGCAGGACGCCCAACCGCTGAAGGCTGGCGATGGTGCCGGCCGGCACGAAGTCGTCGATGTACGGCAGGGCGGCCGACATCCCCGCAGCGAGGGGCTGGTAACCCGGCGCGCTGGCCAGCGGGTTGAGCCAGATCAGGCGATGACAGCTGCGCTGGAGGCGGGCCGTTTCGGTGGCGACCAGCTCCGGATCTCCCCGGTCCCAGCCGTCGCTGACCACGACCACCACCGCGCTGCTGCGTAATACGCGGCGGGCCCAGCGCAGGTTGAACGTCCGGAACGATTCGCCGATCCTGGTCCCGCCCGACCAATCACTGACCGTGAGGGAAACGCGGGTGAGGGCCCGGTCGCGATCGCGATCGCGCAGGAGCCGGGTTACCCGGGTGAGGCGCGTGCCGAATACGAATGCCTCGGTCCGCACCGCCGACGCGGCGAGCGCCTGGCTGAACCGGAGGAGCACCCGGGCATGGCGCTCCATCGAGCCCGAGATGTCGCAGATGACGATGAGCTGGCGCGGCCGGCGGACCGGCCGACGCCAGACCCAGTCGACGACGTCGCCGCCGGTCGCCAGGCTGCGCCGGAACATCACCCGGGGAGCCACGGTTCGGCCGTGATGATGAAGCTCGCTGCGCCGGGTTCGGCGCCGCTCGAGGTTGGGCAGGAGGAGGTCGATCAGGCGCTCGGCGTCGCGCAGCTCGGCCGCGCTCATCCGGTCGAACTGCTGGTGACGGTCCACCTCGCCCTGGCCATACGCCAGCTCGGAGACAGCCAGGCCCTCGGCCGCTCCCTCCTCTTCGACGTCATCCCCCTCGTCGACCGAGCGGGGTGCACCCTCCGGCGTCGACTCGCGAATCTCCTGGGTCAACGCTTCGTCGCCGACGCCCGTGTCCTCCTCCTCGGCGGAGGCCTCCTCGCGTGGCGGCTGGCCCGGCAGTGGACCGTCCTGGGCCGGCCGGCGACTGCCGCGTCGTCGCCAGAAGCGCTCGAAGACGGCGTTGTAGACCTCGATCTCATCGCGCCGCCGGACGAACACGGCTTCGCCCGCCGCCCGGACCTGCTCGCGGTCGCCGAGCTCGACGATGCCCAGCGCCCGGCTGAAGTCGATCGCCGCGCCGAGGTCCGTGGCCAGCCCGGCCAGCCGGAGCTCCCGCGCGAACCCGACAGCACGGCCCAGGAAGCGGCGGCCGTCGACAGCTGCGCCGGCGGCCAGTCCCGGAGCCGCCAGGGGCACGATCCAGGGCGCTGTTGACGCCGGACCTGCCTCGAGCTCGGGCGCCATCGGACCGGTCCGCCGTCTCGCCCCGGCTAGGCGCCGGGAGCGAGCTCCTCGAGCATCTGCCGAGCGGTCTCGCCGCGGACGCCCCGGACATCCTCCTCGTACTTGAGGACCACCCCAAGCGTGTCATCGATGACCGCAGGGACCAGCTCCGCGGCGCCGAGGGCGAGCAGCGCTGACGCCCAGTCGAGCGTCTCGGCAACGCCAGGGACCTTGGTCAGGTCTGCCTCGCGCAGCCGATGGACGAAGCCGACGATCTGGCGGGCCAGCCGTTCTGGCGCCGCCGGGACGCGGGTGAGCACGATCTCGAGCTCTCGCTCGAAGCTCGGGTAGTCGATCCAGTGGTAGAGGCAGCGGCGCTTCAGAGCGTCATGAACCTCGCGGGTCCGGTTGCTGGTCAGGATCACCCGGGGCGTGAGCTCGGCCCGGATCGTGCCAATCTCGGGCACCGTCACCTGGAAGTCGGACAGGATCTCGAGCAGGTACGCCTCGAACTCCTCGTCCGCCCGGTCGATCTCATCGATCAGCAGGACCGGGGCCACGCCGTCGGGCGCATCGAGCGCCTGGAGGAGCGGCCGGCGGATCAGGAACTCGGGCCCGAAGATGTCGTGGGCCGTGGCCCGGTCGGCCTCGCCACGTGCCTCGAGCAGCCGGATCTCGAGCATCTGGCGCGGGTAGTTCCACTCGTAGACGGCGCTCGTGACGTCAAGCCCCTCGTAGCACTGGAGGCGGATGAGCGGGGCACCGAGCGTCGCGGCGAGGACCTTGGCCAGCTCGGTCTTGCCCACGCCAGCTTCGCCTTCGAGGAGCAGTGGGCGCTCGAGCTCGAGAGCCAGGAAGACCGCCGTCGCCACCGAGCGATCGGCGATGTAGTCGTGGGCACGGAATGACGCCTGAATCGCCTCGACCGACTCAGTCGCCGCGGCCCGGACCTGGTGGCTGGGACGCTGGATCGGCTGGGCTTCGCTCATGCCCGGAATCTACTGCCGCGCCCGGTCAGCCGTCGGGGGCGTCGAGTTCGCGGGCATAGGCCGGGAATCGGAAGCGCATCGAGCGGCCCAGGACGCCGCCGTGGCCCAGTCCGGCGACGAGGCCCCGCGAGACCCGCTCGCCGGTCAGCAGGCGGGGCAGGATCAGGTCGGCCGCGGTGGCCTTCGAGTACGCACCGCAGGTCGGCAGGCCGAGCACGTCGGTCCGGCCGATCCGGGCGAGCCAGAGCATCGAGCCAGGATGGGCCGGCACCCCGTGGCGGATCACCCGCCCGCCCAGTCGGTCGATCGCCTGGAAGAACGGGTCGGATGGATCGGTCGATGCCGACCCCGCGGTCAGGATCAGGTCCGCGACCCCGGCCGCTGCCTCGAGCGCGGCGGACACGGCGTCCGCGTTCTCGTCGACGTAATCGAAGCCAGCGAGGGTCGAACCGAGCGCCTCGACCTTGAGCCGGACGCTCGACTCGAAGCGCTCGCGGGCCGGGGCGTGGAGCGACTCCTTGACGACCACCGCGACTCGCCGGACGACGAGCGGCGCCAGCCCGACGACGCCGCGCCGGCCGACCAGCGCCGTGGCCCGGTCGAGGACGGCCACCGGCAGGAGGTGCGGCGCAATCTTGGCGCTGGCGACGAGATCGCCAGCTCGGACGACCTGACCGTCGTAGACAGTGAAGACCTCGATCATGTCGATCCGGTTGAGCCGCTCGAGCAGGCCGATCCGGACGTGGACGACTCCGTCAGAGGCCGCCAGCAGGTCGACCCGGCTCTCCGTCGGACCGCGCCGGCTCAGGCCGCCACCGGCAACGAGGGTGGCGAGGCGCACGGCCGCATCATCCTCGTGGACGTCGGCGGCGTCCGGCACGAGGACCGTCAGGCCGGCCTCGCCCAGGTCGCGCCGACCACCGACCGCGGCGCCTGGCTGGGCGAGCTGGACCAGGTCCGCCCAGCTCAGCCGGCGGCCCTTCGGCCAGCGCGTGCCGGCAACGTCGAGGTCCCGCGTCAGGACCGCGCCGACGAGGCCGTCGTCCGGGCGTTCTCCCAGGCTCAGTTGCGCGATCCGCACGCCCGCGGAAGCCCGAGGATCCGGTCTGGTCCGTGCGGATCAGTCGATCGCGGCGAGTGCCGCTTCGACCGCCCGGCGGGTATAGACCTGGGCCATCGCGGTCCGGTACTCGGCGTCCGCGTTGAAGTCCGAGCCAACCACCTGGCCATCCGTGGCGTGAGCTGCGGCAGCTTCGATCGCCGCTGCCCCGCCGTCGCTGCCGAGCAGGGCCGCCTCGACGGCCATGGCCCGATAGGCAACGTTGCCGGCCCCGGTGATCGCGATTCGGGCATACCCGATCGAATCGCCGACGCGGCCGATGACGGCGGCCACCCCGACCATCGAGTAGCCCGAGGCAGGCTGCTCGATCGCGCGATAGGCCATCCCTGCCCCGTCCGGTGTGGCCGGCAGCCGGATCTCGGTCAGGATCTCGTCCTGGCCAAGGTCGGTCGCGAATGCCCCCTGGAAGAAGCCTTCGACGGCCACGACCCGTTCACCGTTGCCCGAGCGGATGACCAGCGTGCCCTCGAGAGCGAGCAGGATCGCCGGCAGGTCCGAGGCAGGATCGGCGTGGGCGATCGAGCCTGCCAGGGTGCCTCGATTGCGAACCTGGACGTCGCCGATCATGGGAATCGCCGTGGCCAGGATCGGATGGTTGCGGGTTGCCAGCTCCGAGTCGAGGACGTCGCGATAGGTGGCCAGGGCACCGATGCCGGTGGCCCCGCCGCCCAGGTCGCGGATCGTGCGCAGCTCGGCGATCCGGCCAATGTCGATCAGCTGGCCGGGGCTGGCCAGGCGCAGGCGCATCAGGGGCAGCAGGCTCTGGCCGCCGGCCAGGACCTTGGCGTTGCCGGCGCCCCGGGCGAGGAGCACGAGCGCCTCGTCGAGGCTGGTCGGCCGGGCGTAATCGAACGCAGCCGGGATCACGAGCGGGCCTCCTTGTCGTGCATTGCACGCCAGACCTTGGGCGCGGTGTAGGGCATGTCCAGGTGGCGGATTCCGAATGGACTGAGCGCGTCGATCACCGCGTTGGCCACTGCCGCGGTGCTGGCGATGGCGCCGGCTTCGCCGACACCCTTGACCCCGAGCGGATTGACCGGCGACGGGGTCACCGTCTCCCCGAGCTCGAAGTTCGGGAACCACGAGGCTCGAGGAACCGCGTAGTCGAGCATCGAGCCAGACAGGAGCTGGCCGTCGTCGCCGTAGACGGCACCCTCCCACAACGCCTGGCCAACGCCCTGGGCGATCCCGCCGTGGAGCTGGCCGTCCACGATCATCGGGTTGATCTTCTTGCCGACGTCGTCGACTGCGACGTAGCGGACGAGGTCGACCTTGCCGGTCTCCTCGTCGATCTCGACGATGGCGACGTGGGTCCCGAACGGCCAGGTGCAGTTGGGCGTGTCGTAGTAGGCGGTCTCGTCCAGGTAGGGCTCCATCCCGGCCGGCAGGCTGAACCCGAGGTCGAGGGCGAAGACGACCTCCTGGAGCGTCTTCATCTTCTCGGGCGAGCCCTTGACCCGGTACTCGGCGCCGACGACCTCGATGTCGTCGACCGCTGCCTCGAGCATGTGGGCGGCGTACTGGCGGGCCTTCTCGCGGATCTTGCCGGCGGCCTTGACCGCGGCCGTCCCGCCGACCGACGCGGTCCGGCTGCCGTACGAGCCGTAGCCGAACGGCGTGCCCTGGGTGTCCGAGTGCTGGACGATGATGTCATCCATCGGGATCCCCAACTCGGATGAAACGATCTGGGCGTAGGTCGTCTCATGTCCCTGGCCCTGCGGCTGGGTGCCCATCGTCAGGACCACCTTGCCGGTCAGGTGGATCTTCAGGTTGGCCGACTCCCACATCGCCGCGCCCCAACCCTCGCCGACCGCGCCGATCCACTTCGAGGGAGCGACGCCGCACACCTCGATGTAGGTCGACAGGCCGATTCCGAGGTACTTGCCCCGCGCGCGGGCGTCGGCCTTGGCCTTGTCGATCGAGGCGTAGCCAGCGGTCGCGAGGGCCATGTCCATGGCCGGCTCGTAGTTGCCCGAGTCGATGTAGATCTTCTCGCCGTTCGAGGCGGTGCCCAGGCCGGATGGATTGTCATACGGGAACTTGTCGGGGGCGATGAAGTTGCGCCGGCGCAGCTCGGCGGGATCAAGGCCGATCTCATCGGCAAAGAGGTCCATCGCCCGCTCGATCACGTAGGTGGCCTCGGGCCGGCCCGCGCCGCGGTAGGCATCCACGAACGTCGTGTTCGTATAGACCCCGGTCACCTCGCAGTAGACGTTGGGGATCCGGTAGCAGCCCGACAGGACCCGGCCGTAGAGCGTGGTCGGGATGCCGGGTCCGATCGTCGACAGGCGGCCACCGAGGTTGGCGTACGTCTTCACCCGCAGGCCGGTGATCTCCCCTTCCCGGGTGCCGGCAATCTCGAGGTAGGTGATGTGATCGCGGCCGTGGATCGTGCTCTGGTAGTTCTCGCGGCGGGTCTCGACCCACTTCACCGGCCGGCCATTGAGCGCCTTCGAGGCGAACAGGCACAGCGCCATGTCGGCGTAGCAGAAGATCTTCGTGCCGAAGGCACCGCCGATATCCGGGCTGATGCAGCGGATCTTGTGTTCGGGGATGCCCATCACGAAGGCGGACAACAGGAGTCGCTGGATGTGCGGCGTCTGGCTGGACATCCAGATCGTGTATTCGTCGGTGCCCGGGTTGTAGACGCCGATGTCGCCCCGGACCTCCATCGGGTTCGGGATCAGGCGCTGGTTGACGATCCGCTGGCGAACGATGACCGGCGCCGCCTCGAGCGCGGCGTCGGTGCCGGCCTTGTCGCCGACCGTCCATTCGAACACGACGTTGTTCGGGGCGTTCTCATGGAGCTGCGGCGCGCCCGGCTGGGTTGCCTTCTCGGCATCGACCACGACCGGCAGCGGCTCCCACTCGACGACGATCGCCTCGAGAGCGTCAACGGCCTGGGCGACCGTCTCGGCGATCACCGCGGCGACGCCCTCGCCGGTCCACTTGACGCTGTCCGTGGCCAGCACCCGGGGCGTGTTGATGTTGTTCCGGATGCCCGCCACGCCGCCGGCCGGCCAGGCCATCGGCAGCGGGTTGTAGGGGATGTCCGCGCCGACCAGGACCAGGACGACGCCGGGCATGGCCCTGGCCGCCGCGGTGTCGATCGAGCGGATGTTGGCGTGCGCATAGGGGCTGCGCAGGATGCTCATGTAGGTCATCCCGGCGAGCTTGATGTCGTCGAGATAGCGGCCCTTGCCGGTGATGAAGCGCGGATCTTCGACCCGCTTGATCCGGGCGCCAAGAACGTCGGTGGCCATCGGTTGCCTCCCTGTCAGTCCTGTGCGCCGGCCGGGACCGGAGCACCGGCCCGGAGCGTTGACCCAGCCTCCCGGATCGCCGCAACGATGTTCTGGTAGCCCGTGCAGCGGCACAGGTTGCCCTCGATCCCGTGGCGGATCTCGTCGTCGGTTGGATCGGGGTTGCCGGCGAGCAGATCGGCGGCGGCCATGATCATCCCGGGGGTGCAGAAGCCGCATTGCAGGCCGTGCTTCTCCCAGAAGGCATTCTGCAGGGCGTGCAGGCCACCCTCAGGAGCCATGCCCTCGATCGTGGTGATCGAGCCGCCGTCGACCTGGACGGCGAGGACGGTGCACGACTTCACGGCCGCCCCGTTGAGCTGGACCGTGCAGGCACCGCACTGGCTCGTGTCACAGCCGACGTGCGTGCCGGTCAGGCCCAGGTCCTCCCGCAGGGCATGGACCAGCAGCTGTCTCGGTTCGACCGTGATCTCGTGGGCGACCCCGTTGACCGTGAGTCTGACCTGCTCGGTCACCTGGCATGTCCTCCATGCGGCCGGGCGAGATCCGGCGCGGCGGTAGGCCCGAAGTTGGTTGCGCCATGCTGGCACTCCGGCGCGCCCCTGACAACCTGAATTCGCGGCGAAGTTGAGCTCGGGAAGCGGCCGATCCAGGCCCGTTCAGCGACCTGCCGAGCGGGCGGCGCGGTTGAGCAGCCAGACGATCGCCAGCGCGATGGCCCAGATCACGACGTCATTCGGGACGAAGCCAAGGAGCGTGTCACTGCCGGAATGGCTGGCTGCGTCGATCGCCAGGAAGAGCCGGATCGAGACGACCGCCGCCAGGGCCATGACGACGACCGAGCCGGCTCGGCCCAACTGCCCCGGCGTCCAGCGCGAGCTCATCGCCGGCAGGTCAACGCGGCTGAATCGGACGACTCAGCGGGGCCGACGGGGCGGCAGCTCGGACGGCGGCGTCCAGTGGCCGACGGCGCCGCTCCGGATGTCCACGGCACGGGGGTCGAGTTGGGCCTGGATCGGAGTCACGTCGCGCGCTTCGACGATCCGGGCCGACTCGCCCAGCTTCTCGATCTTGCGCCTGGCCACTTCCGGCTCGAGGCTGGCCAGGCTGCTTGCCGGGGCAATGCCGACGCGCTCGTAGCCACGACCTCCGCTGGCGGCGTACGAGGCGGCCCACACGATGACCTCCTTGTCATCGATCCGGGGATCCCGGGCATCCACGACGCCGCACACGATTCCCCGCTCCCTCGGGGCCCGGGTGATCAGCCGCCAGTTGTCGGGCCCCTCGATCAGATCGAAGAAGTAACTCTCGTAGGGTGCCTCGAAGATCGTCTCCGGCCCGGCTGTGTCGGCACTTCCACCGCTGATCGCGAGGCAGCGATGAAATGCCATCGAGGCGTCGGGCACGCCGTTGAGCAGGCGCAGCTGGGCTTCGCGAAAGAGGGCCCGCTCCGCGTGGTTCGATCCGATCGCCGCCGCGTCGTCCTCCTCGACCTGGATGAACGGGCAGCCGGCCTCGACCAGGGCGACCAGCTCGGCATTGAGGGCCGCCGCGAAGGCCAGGGTGAGCCGCCGCCGGCCGAACGTGCCCCGCTCGACGCGACGGCCCAGGCTGTACGGGCCGACCAGCCGCGCCTTGACCGGCAGCTCGGTCAGCTCGGCCGTCCGTCGCCAGCCCTCGACCAGCCCGGGGCGTTCCCACGCCGGCAGGCTGATCACCCGGGGCGGCTCGCCCACAGCATCGCCCCCGGTCGGCTCGATCGGCTCGATCCCGGCCAGGGCGGCGACGGTGGCGGCAACGAGGTCGGGTGTCCGCACGCCGCCGTCGGTCAACAGGGCAAGGCCGGCCGCGGCCTGCTCCTCGAGCAGACCGGCCACCACCCGATCGACGGCACCTGGGTCGCGCCGGTCAACCGGGGGACTGGGATAGCCGCCGTGGAGGGTCGCGAACATCGGCCGGATCGTACGGCATCCCGGCCGTGCCCTGGGGTGCGCGCCGCCTTACACCCCGCTTACATCCAGCCCAACTGCTCGAGATCGGCGCGGGTATCCTCGCCGGCATGAAGACGATCCTGGTGGTCGACGATGAACGCAACATCGTCGAGCTGCTCCGGCTCTACCTCGAGAAGGAGGGCTGGGCGGTGATCGCCGCGGGCGACGGTGAGGAGGCTCTCGCCCTCCACGCCAGGCATGATCCGGACCTGGTGATCCTCGACCTGATGCTGCCGAAGCTGGACGGCTTCGAGGTGTGTCGCGAGCTGCGCCGGCGCGGCGACGTCCCGATCGTCATGCTCACGGCCCGCGACGACGTCGTCGACTCGATCGTCGGACTCGAGCTCGGCGCCGACGACTACGTGGCCAAACCGTTCAACCCGCGAGCCCTGGTGGCCCGGATCAAGGCGATCTTCCGGCGGACCGAGGCGACCGGCCGCGGAGGGCGCCCGATCGAGGTCGGCAGCCTGCGGATCGACCCGCGCCGGCGCGAGGCGACCGTCGGGCCACGCCGGCTCGAGCTGCGCGCCCGCGAGTTCGACCTGCTGGCCGCGCTCGCCCGGGATGCCGGGGTCGTGCTCACTCGCGACGCGCTCCTCGAAGGTGTCTGGGGAACCGACTTCCCGGGCGAGACCCGGACCGTCGACGTCCATGTGGCCGAGGTGCGCAAGAAGCTGGGCCAGGACGGACCGGCGATCGAAACGATCCGGGGCCTGGGCTACCGACTCGTGCCGCCGGCCCGGGAACCCGTGGCGGGCTGAACCAACGTGCCCAGGAGCCTGAGCAGTCGGATCGTCGCCAGCTTCGGCGCGCTCGCCCTGGCCCTCCTGATCGCGATCGGCGGGACCGTCTTCGTGGTCCTGCGCGACCTGCATCGGGCTTCTACCGAGAGCCGCATGGCGGATCTCGCCGATAGCCTCCTGCCCCAGCTCCGCCAGAGCATCGCGGCCGGCAACCTGCAAGGGGCCCTCGCCGATACCCAGAAGCAACTCTCCGACAGTGGGGTGGACATCATGCTGGCGACGGCCGACGGCCAGCTCCACGCGATCAACAGCTTCGCGTCGGTCACCGGCACGATCGACCTGACGACGGCCACCCTGCGTGGCCAGGATGTCCACAGCACGACCGTCTTCGCTGACGGCAAGCCCCATTCATGGGCGGCCACCAAGGTCAACCAGCGATCGGTCGTCTTCGCGACCCTCGACCGGTCGGGCGGCGAGGCCCTCGGCGATCTCGCTCGGACGATCCCGATCGGGCTGCTGGCCGTGCTCCTCGTGGGCGGTCCGCTGGCGTTCGTCCTGTCGAGCTCAGTCACCGGGCCCCTGCGTCGTCTCCAGCATGCGACTGCAGCGGTCCCGGCGACGAGCCTCGCGCCGGTCCCGATCGAGGGCCCTCGGGAGGTCCGGGACCTGACTGAGCACTTCAACGCGATGACGGCGGAGCTCCGGGCGACCCGCGAGCGGGAGGAGCGCCTCCTGGGCAACCTCCGCCATGACCTGAAGACGCCGCTCACCGTGATCGGCGGCTTCGCAGCGGCGATTGCGGACGGCACAGCGGCCGGGCCCGAAGCGGTCAAGGCGGGCCACACAATCGGCCAGGAAACCAACCGGCTCGAACGGTTGGTGGCCGAGCTCGACACGATGGAACGTTTGCGCACGGGCGCAGGCGGGCTAAAACCCGAGCAGATGGATGCCCGATCGCTCCTCGACCAGACGGTCGAGCGGTTCCGTGCCAGAGCCGCGGGGCAGGGCGTCGAGTTGAGCGTGATCGGGAGCACGGCGGCCGCTTCCGTGGCCGCACCGGGTTCCGTGCCCGCTCCCCTGCCGGACCTCGGCTTCAGCGCCGACCGGGTCGCCGTTGATCGGATCCTGGGCAACCTGATCGAGAACGCGCTGGCCGTGGCACCCTCGCCGGGCGGCCACGTCTGGCTCGAGGCGCGCGGCGCCGCCGGTTGGGTCACCCTGCTCGTGAGCGATGACGGTCCGGGTTTCCCGCCGGGCGAGACGGAGCGGATTTTCGACCGCTTCTACCGGGGCGATCCTGCCCGGAGCGGCCCCGGCAGCGGCCTTGGCCTCGCGATCGTGCGCGAACTGGCCCGGGCCCATGGCGGCGAGGCTCGCGCCGAGTCGCTGGCCCCTCGCGGCGCCCGGGTGATCATCGACCTGCCAAGGACTGCGCGAGGCGCCGGATAAGGGGCCGAGGTGGGCGCGGAGGCTTCCACGCCGTGGGCCGATCGGCGCCAGCTCCTAGAGCTGGACGAAGCGCGACGGGTCGCTACCCACGATCACGCCCACGACACACAGCAGCAGCAGAGCTGCGACCGCCAGGATTCGCAGCGTGGTCGTGGCGCGCGGGTCCGTAGGCAGCGGCAGGCCGTTTGTCCGTACCCAGCCGCTGGCGAGGGTGGGCACGCCGCGCGGAACGAGGACCGCGCCGAGCCATGCCCCGGCAAGCAGGCCGCCGACATGGGCGAAGTTGTCGATTGAGCCCGCCCCGAACGTGAAGCCGAGGACCAGGTTGAGGATGATCAGCGTGCCGATCTGGGCGGCCAGGTTGCGGCCCTGGCGGTCGAGGACCGGGTTGTGGACCCGTCCGGCCACGAACAGGCACCCGAACAGGCCGAAGATCGCGCCGGATGCTCCGACCGAGCCGATGAATGCGTTACCGAAGGCAAAGCTCGCCACCGAGGCAGCCAGGTCGCAGGCCAGGTAGATGAAGATGAACAGCTTCCAGCCGTAGATCCGCTCAACGACCGGACCGACCAGGTACAGGGCGTACATGTTGAAGGCGAGATGGAGAGGACTCTCGTGGAGCAGCGCGACCGTGAACAGCCGCCAGTATTCGCCCGACAGCGCGACGAGCGGCTTGTCGAGCAGGAGCCGGCCGAAGAGCGAATCGGGCGAGTTGTCCGGTGGCGCGACCAGATAAGCGACAACGGTGATCGCGAGGATCGCATACGAGATCGAGAACGGCAGGCCGTCGCCCCGGCTCCGGGCGAAGTAGCGGCGCGAGGCGCCGGTGTCGCCGGTCTCCTTGGCCAGCCAGCCAAGGCGCGAGGCGATCTCGGCCTTGTCGCCCGACGGGGCCCGTCGGTCCGCCTCGCGGTAGGCCTTGATCGCGTCGCGCAGGCTGCCCCGCCGGACGAGCTCGGCGGCGATGCTCCGCCAGGCCGGGTAGCTGCTCGGCGTCTCCCCAACGTCGGCCGCGGCATGCCAGCTCGAGAGGGCCTGGTCCTCCTCGCTCGCCCGAAACCAGACGTTGCCGATGCCCAGCAGGGCCGCTGCGGTGATCGCCGGTTCTGGGTAGCCGATGACCCGCGAGTACAGGCCCGCCGCGTCCTGCAGCTCGCCTGACGCCAGCAGCGCGTCGGCCCGGGCGAGGTGATCGACAGCCGCGGGCCGGCTCAGCGTGCCCTGCGGCGCGCGAGCTCGCGTCGGGTCGTCCATGGCCGGACGATAGCAGGGCGCTGCTAAACTCGGGGTGTGTGCGGCCGGTTCACCCAGCAACGACCGACTGCCGAGCTGGCCGCCCTGTTCGACGCCGAGCCGCCGTCGGCGGGGCTCGCCCCGACCTATAACCTGGCCCCGACCGACGACGCAGCCGTCGTCGTGGAGCGGGGCGACCGGCGGGCGATCCGGGCCTACCGCTGGGGGTTGATTCCGTCGTGGGCGAAGGACGAGAGGATCGCCTCGAAGCTGTTCAATGCCCGAGCCGAGACGCTGGCCACGAGCGGGGCCTTCCGAGAGTCGTTCCGCCGGCGACGCTGTATCGTCCCGGCCGACGGCTTCTACGAGTGGCAGCGCGCTGGTGGGGTTCGCCAGCCTTTCCTGATCCATCGGGTCGACGGAACGCCGCTGGCCCTGGCTGGACTGTGGTCGGGCTGGCGCCATCCTGAGACGGACCAGGTGATCCGGACCTTCACGATCGTGACGACGGCCGCTAACGGTCTCCTCGGAGCCGTCCACGACCGGATGCCGGTGATCCTCG
>JADGQK010000120.1 GCA_017881915.1 Chloroflexota bacterium
ACGCGCAGGATGTGGATCTCGGTCCACGTCGCGTGCTTGCCGGTGGCCGGCATGCCGGCGAAGTCGCCGCGCATCGTGCCACTGGCGGTGAGCCGAAGCACGAACTTGTCCCCAGCCTCGATCGAGTCGTCGATCGTGTAGCGGATGTCCGGGAACGCGATTCGCAGCGCGGTCACCCACTGCTTGAAGCCTTCGCGCGTCGGAGCCACGCCGGGCTGCGGCGTGCGCTCGACGTACTCGGGCGCGAAGAGCTCGTCGATGAGCTGGACCTTGCCCTGGCTGATGATCTCGAGCGGGATGCGCTCGAACTTGGTCTTGAGGTCACCCATGAGGGGAACCAACCTTTCGTGTGCGTCGGCACTGCGCGACGGTGGCCCAGGACCGTTGCCTTGGTCAACTGGTGTGTAGCCTCCGGCGTCTCGCGCTGGTGTTGGAAACAGTACTAACACTGCAGAGTATATGGTACTATTTGCATGATGTCAACCGAGCGACTGACGCCGACCTCCTACCTCATCCTGGGATTGCTGGCCCGCGAGGGGCCGTCGACACCCTATACGCTTGAGCGACAGGTCGCGGCCACGCTGGGCAACTTCTGGTCGTTCCAGCACACGCTCCTGTATAAGGAGCCGCCCCGCCTCGCAGCGCTCGGGCTGATTAGCGAGACACGCGAGCCGGAAGGTCGCCGTCGGCGGATGCTCGCGATCACGTCCACCGGACTGGCGGCGCTGACCGCCTGGCTCGAGCGACCGGCCCGTGCGCGCACGGAACTACGTGACCTCGGGCTGCTCCAGCTCTTCTTCATGGACCTGGCCTCGGACGAAGCGCGTCTACGTCTCGCCCGAGAACAACTCGCAATGCATGGGACGAGGTTGTCGGACTATGAGGCCGATGCTCGTCTTGAGCGGCGCGGCAGCCCCTCTGGCGCCGGGTTGCGGACCGTGGAGCACTGGCGCGGGGCGACGTTGCCGATGGGGATTCTCTATGAACGGGCGGCCGTTCAGTTCTGGTCCAGCGTTGCGGACAACGCGGCGGGGCCCGATGAAGCTGGCGAACCGACCAGGATGGACCCAGGGTAAGCGACTCGGCCAGTGTCCATGCCCATCAGCTCACCGCCCGCGACTTCCCTGCCGCGCGCCGAGCGGCTGCACACGCCGCGGCGATCGACAGTAGGCCAATGAGCAGCCACACGGCCGGCGCGATCGTGTCCGACGACGGGCTCACGGTGGACAGGGTGGTCGTGGGCGGCAGGGTGGCCCCGGGGGCAAGCGGGTCAACCCGAAATGCGGTGTCTTCGAACAGGGCATTCCAGCCGTTGGTCGAGCCGACGCAGGTGAAGTACGTCGTGTAGACCGCCGGCTCGAGCGCCGGCACCGTGAACCGGAAGAACGGGACGCGTACCAGCGGCCCGGTGGACGACTGGCCGAGACCGAGGCCGTAGGTCACCCTGCCCCTGAGCAGCTCCAGTCGAGGATCGCTGAACGAAGTAATCCCCGCGACCCGCGCGATGTACATCCGAACGGATGGACACGTCGTCGCTTCCGGGAACGCCTTGACATCGACGACGGTGCCGGGCGGCCCGTGAACCGGTGACAGGGCGGGGGCGTTGAGCAGGGACGCTGCCACCGGGCCGGCGACGAGCGCCCCACCCAGGATCGCCCCGGCGATCGCGCTGAACATCCGTTTGCGCATGATCAGCCTCCGATTCGTGAAGTCAGGTTGAACGCCCGGTCGAGGAACGCGACGATCCATTGACCCCACTCCGTGGGACAGGTGTCGATGACCTTGCCGTGCGTCCCGCCGGGGCACAGGTGCATCTCGACCGGCACGCCCGAGTCGTGCGCCTTCTGGTACATCAGCTCGACGCTCAACGCGGGGATGTCGTGAACATCGGCCGCACCGTGGATGAGCAGCAGCGGGCGCTGGCCAAGGGCCGGGATCGCGGCGATCGGATCGGCCTGCATCAGGTCGACGCCAGTGCGCAGCCAGAACCCGGCGATCAAGGCGGGCGTGCCCGGCAGGGCCGGATGTCCCGCGTCGACCTCGAGGCGCCGCTCCAGGATGTTCGAAACGTGGGCGTGGGTCGAGTCAAGGACCAGCGCCTCGATCCGCGGATCTCCGGCTGCAGCGAGTGCCGCCGCGCCACCGCCCATCGAGTTGCCCATCACCGCGAGGTGGGCCGGGTGCTTGGTCCGCTCGAGCCAGTCGATGATCGCCTCGACGTCGAGCTTCTCGCGCAGCCCGAAGGTGCTGTCGGCCTGTCCGCTCCGACCGCCATCGCGCTCGTCGATTGCGACCACGTTGAACGTAGGGTGGAGCGGAACGGCGTACTTGAGGACCTCGCTCTTGTTCGCGTCCCAGCCGTGGACGAGGACGACCGTTGGGCCGGTGGGACCTGCGCCGTTGGCCGCGGGGACATACCAACCGGCGATCCGGATCCCGTCCGCCGTCACGACCTGGTTGCCCGCGATCACACCCTGGCTCGCACAGTTCTGCATATCGGGGTTGTGCGCCCGGAGCACCGAGTCGTCGGCGATGTCGTAGTTGATCGCCTCGTACGTCCAACCGTAGCGGACAAGCGGGGTCCGGCAGTCCGCAATCGCGACCGGATGGGCCAGGGTGTCCGACCCAACTGCGCCGACGTAGGCGGTGTAGCCGGTCAGGCCGAGCAGGGTCAGCGCGGCGAGGAGCGCGGCCACGCCCCGACGGATCCGGTGCACCCGGCGACCCGATCCCTGCCCAGCGTCGTCCGTCGCCTGGCGCACACCCCACATCGTTCTGACCGCCGATGCTCCGATCAGGAGGCTGCCGGCCGCGGTCGCCCCAAGGCTTGCGAGGAGAGCGACGATCAGGGCCAGGTCCACTGGCGCAGCGCTCGGATGGACGTCGTCGATGGCGAGCGCGGCGAGCGTGAAGCCGGCCAGCCCGAGCGCGGCGATCCATAGCCCGACGCGCGCCAGCCGGCCGCCGAGCGGCCAGGATCCCAGCAGCGCGAGGGCGGCAACGACGATGCCGACCAGTGCGACCCCGCCAACCCCAAGCGGACCCGAACCGAGGCCGACCCCCAGCACGATCGCGGTGCCACCCACGATGACAAGCACGCCGCCGATCCGTCCGAGCCTCATGTCAGTTCCTCCTGAGCCCACGGAGGCTGCCTCGATGGCGGCCAGGACCAGACCATCGCAGATCGCCCCTGCGGCGGAGATGCGGTCAGACTGCGGTCGGGCGACTGTCGTCTGCTGACGAGCGTCGACGGGATGGTCTCAGCTCCTGGCGGCCAACCGGATCAAGCCCGCCTCGGCCGGCGGACAGCCGTCGACAGCGGCGGCCACGGCCTCGCGATACGCCGCCGCCGCGGACGCGCGGTCGCCGGACCCCTCGTAGCCCTCGCCGAGCGCGATGAGCAGGTCGATTGATCGTCCCCGGAGGGACGAGCGCCGATCCTCGACATAGACGCTGTCACCGTAGAACGGGCAGTCGTCCAGGTACTCGCCCCGATAGAGCGCCCGCGCCTCTTCCAGCAGGCGCAGCTTCTCCGAGCGTTCCGGTGCGACTCGCGCCTGCTCGAGGCGGGCCAGGAACAGCGCGACATCCGACCAGTCGACGATGGCCGGATCCAGCCGATACCGATCGTTGTAGAAGCGGATCCCATGCTTACCGCCGCCACCGTTCGGATCGAGCGTATGACGCAGGCCGCCCAGCGTGCGATGGAACGCCAGGTCGGCCCGTTCGACATCGGTGTCGGGCCAGATGAGCTCAAGAGCCTCGTCCTTTGCCACGCCGTGCTCGCCTCGGTCGAACAAGAACGCGAACAACGCCTCGGCTTGACGCGTCCCGGCCTTCTCGCCGCCCCAGCGCTCGATCACCTCAGCGCCCCGTTCGACGCGGAGCGGACCCAACGCGAAGACGTGCAGGCCGGGCGGACCCGAAGATCGACGCACGAGGGCCTCGTACAGCCTGGTCGCGCTGGACTCCACGTGGGCGCGGTCCTCGGACAGGACACTCAATGCCTCCGCCTGCTCATCCTCCCGACGACCGGTCCGGAGTGCCGCCGCGACGTACGCAGCGGAGAGACGGAGCAGCTCCTGGTCGCCGGCACTGAGCGGCACGCCGGACAGGGGGTCGCCGACTCGCAACTCGCCCATCACCTCGTCCTGTGCGACCAGGGTGATCGCGGGCGCCGTGGCTGGATCTGGCGCATCCCCTTCAGCGGCGGCGATCGAGCCGTCCTGGCGGATCACAACCGCTCCGGCGAGATCCAGCGCCTGGGTCATCCGGGTGAGCGCCGGCTGCACGCCCGCGTCGGCTGCCCGCACGGCGAGCGCTCGCTGGCCAAGGGCCGTCATCAGGCGCTCCCGAGCCAGGGCCGCAGCCGATCGACCGCCGAGCCGGCCGCGGATCCAGGCGAGGGCCGGCTCATACACGGCGAGGGTGATCACCAGCGCCATGATCGTGAGCAGTGGCAGGTCAAGGCCCAGCAGCACGTGGCTGGCGGCGTCAACGGCCAGCAGCGCGCCAATCAGGAAGAACAGGCCCAGTCCGAGCGCGAGCGACGTCCAGAAGGCCTTGCCGGCAACTTCGGGCGCGAAGAAGACGCCGGCCGAGAACACGACCGACGCCGACAGGATCATCGCCAGGGTCACCAGCGACACCCCGATCCAGGGATCGGTCTGGCCGACCACTGACAGCACCCGGATGGTCCCCCCGAGGGCGCCGACTGCCACGGTCGCGAGCGTGACCCTCAGCTGGCGGCGGCGAGGATCGTCTGGCTTGGTCCTACGGAGTGCGGCGAGCAACCAGCCCGCTCCGGCTAGCAGGGTCGCCACGCGCGTGACGATCCATGCCCAGCCGAGCACCGCACCAGGCAGCGGACCAATGCTCAGCTGCGGCGGGCTGATCGCGATCGGGGCCGCTCGATCGAAAGCCCCCGGCAGGGCGAAGAGCAGATTGAGTCCGTAGGCGAGCGCAAGGGCGCGAATCTGGCGACGCGATGGGTGCCCTTCGGTCGCGATCACCAGCGAGAAATGGGCCGTCGCCGGAACGATCAGCGCTGCCGAGAGTTCCTCGACGGCGTGGGCCACGTCGACTGCCGACAACGAGGTCGACAGGCGCTGAACGATGACGCTGCTGCTCCACGCGACAAGCGCCAGGCAGAGGACGCCGAAGACTCGGGCGGGCAGCGCTCCGGACCGACTGAGCAAGGTCAGCCCGAGCCAGGCGCTGAGAACCGCGGTGAGGCTGTGGGCTGCAACCTCCAGATGCTCTGGGCTGAGCATCACGTCCGTCCTCC
>JADGQK010000121.1 GCA_017881915.1 Chloroflexota bacterium
AGGGTTCTCGGCCCGGATCTCGCGCGTCGCCTCGATGCCCGAGCCGTCCGGGAGGCGGATATCCATGACGACGAGATCGGGCCGATGGGTGCGGGCCGCCTCGATCGCCTCCGCGGCGGTCCCCACCTGTGCGACGACCGTGAAGGCTGGACGCCGCTCGAGCAGCGCGACGAGCCCCCCTCGAACGACCTCGTGGTCGTCCACGACGAGGAGCCGGAGCACCGAGGGCAGGGGCGTCTCGATCACGAATGGCACCTGTCCTGCTGGCTCATCACGCGGCGTTATCGATCGGGTCCGCCCACGTCGAGCACGCGCCGACCGACTCCATCGGCGAGGCGCTGGTCCTCCACGCCCGCCTGAGCATGTGACACCGGCCGCACTCTCGTGAGTCGCGGCACCTTGAAATGGCCGCTCCGGATTACCCACACCATGGCCCCCAGAGCGACCAGCGCAGATACCCCACCCCCCACCGCGAGTGCAACCGGTGTCCCGAAGGAGGAGGCCAACCACCCGGCGAACAGGCCGCCGACGGGGGTCGAGCCCGCGAACACCGTCAAGTAGACGCCGAGGACGCGACCGCGCAGCGCATCCGGTACCGCCAGCTGGATTGCCGAGTTCGCGGTGGCCGTCATGGCGATCGCGCCGGCCCCCGCCCCGAAGACCGCCACGAGAGCCAGCGGGAAGAAGCGGACTCCGGCGAACACCATCTCCAGCGCTCCGAGCGCGAAGGCCCCGACGAGCAGGATCGAGATCCTGGGACGGCGCAGATAGGCGATCACCAGGGCGGCCAGGAGCGAGCCGAGGCCCATCGCGGACATGAGGAACCCGAAGCCCGCCGCACCGACGTGCAGTACGTCGTTGGCCATGGCTGGCATCAGGACGTTGAAGTTCATGCCCATGGTCGCCACAAGCCCGACGAGGCCGACCGAAAGCAGGACCACCGGCGTCCTGCGGACGTATCGAAGGCCCTCGCCGAGGTTCGTGCCCACCTCGCCCAGGCTGTGCGGGCGGGCCAGGCGAACCCCACCGCGCAGGTCCGCCTCGCGCATCGCCAGGAGCCCGGCGATGACCGCGATGAAGCTCAGGCCGTTGACGAAGAAGCAGACGGTCACGCCCGCCACGCCGATGACGAGGCCCGCCACGGCAGGCCCGACGATTCGGGCGGCGTTGAACATAGCCGAATTGAGGCCGACGGCGTTGGCCACGTCCTCGCGCCCGACCATCTCCATGACGATGGCCTGGCGAGTCGGCATGTCGACCGCGTTCACGAGACCCAAAGCAAACGCAATGACGAGGATGTGCCAGACCTGGACGGCGCCGGTCCAGGACAGGACAGCCAGGATCAGCGCAAGGACCATGAGGATGGCCTGGGTGCCGATGATCGTCCGCCGCTTGGGCAGCATGTCGGCCAGGATCCCGCCGAAAAGGCCGAGCACGAGCACCGGCGTGAACTGGACCGCGGCGACGACGCCCAACCAGAACGGATCGTGGGTCAGCAGCAGGACGAGCCATGCCTGGGCGACCGACTGCATCCAGGTCCCGATGAGTGAGATCAGCTGGCCGAACCAGAAGAGCCGGAAGTTGCGGTGACGCAGGGCGCCCCGCCAGCGGAACCGGCCGACCGGGGGCAGGGCGCTGCCGGCGCTCAACGGTCCGACCCCGGTTCGATCGACGCGGCCAGCTCCTGGTCGGAAGCCGCGAGGAGGTCGTGCAGCCTGCGCTTACGGACCTCGACGTCATCGAACATCGCCTGGAGGCGCGCCAGCTTGGCGTTTAGGCGCTCATGCAACCCTTCGATGCTGGCCAGACGCTCGAGCAGGATCCTTCGTCGCTCGGCGGGGTCATCGGTCACCTCCAGCGCCGCACGGGCTCGCCGCCGGGATTCCTCGTCCTCGACGATCTCGCCGATGTCGGCGATGGAGAGACCGGCGTCGTCGCGGAGCCCCTTGATGAAGCGCAGCTGCTCGAGGTCCGAGGCGTCGTACAGGCGGTAGGCTCCCTCGGACCGTGCGGCGGGTCGCAGGAGGCCGCGCTCCTCGTAGTAGCGAATCGAGCGCGGGGTAAGGCCGGTCTCCCCAGCGACCTCCTGAATGCGGAGGAGGCGCTCGGAAATCATGGTCTGTGTTTGGGGCACGGCGGTTGTCACCCGGGGATGATATCAGACCTTACCGTTTACGTGAAGGTTATGGTTTTCGAGGTGCCGGACAACGTGGCCATGCTCGAGCCGTGCTGACACGAACTTGCCATCGTGGCGGGTCCTCGCCTGACCTGGGCGCCGGACAGGGCGCTGATGCTGCGGCGTGGCCGCAACATTGAGCTGGCGAACCGGCAGTTGGCTCTCGTGGAGGACCTGTTCCACCCGCACGCCGGCACGGTCGGCCTGCGAAGTTCGGCCATCGCGATATTGAGGCGTTGCTCGTCGTCGCACGAACCGCGTGCCACGGCGGATTCGTCGCCCTGTCGAGTGCCGCCCCGAGGGGGAACAGCCGGAGAAGCAACCCTGTCGGTACCGAACAGGACCTTCGGCTGGTTGACGATTATCCACCCTTGCACCAATACTTCGTCCATGGGCGAAGTATTGCTGTCTGGCAACTCAAACGCCCCGGATGCGCTCGAGGACGTCCTGGCCCACGCAGTCGAGATCGCAAAGGGCTTCCGGGCCGAGATACCCGGCTGGGTCGCGGCGGAGCTCACGTTTGGCCAGCTGCGCCTGCTGTTCAAACTCTCCAGGCGCGGCCCCACATCCATGAGTGGCATCGGGGAGTGGCTGGGCACCAGCCTGTCGTCGGTGACCGGGACCGTCGAGCGGCTCGAGCGCCACGGCCTGGTGGAACGCCAGCACCTCGCCGGCGACCGTCGGATCGTCGAGGTTCACCTCACCGATGCCGGTCGCGAGTTGCTGGCCGACATCCTGGGCATCCGGCTCGAGTTCATCCGGCGCAGCCTGGGCGTCCTCGGCCCCGATGAGCTCGCGGACCTGGATCGGCTCTTCCGCCTGATTATCGAACGCACGCAGGGAACCCCACCGTGACAACTGCCGCCGCCGCCGTCCCACTCGACGACGGCCTCATCCACATCAACCGTCGCGCGCAGTTCGCCACCCTTGGCGCGGTGATGCTGGGCATGCTGCTCAGCTCCCTCGACCAGACGATCGTCGGCACCGCGATGCCGAAGATCGTGGGCGAGCTCAACGGGCTGGAGCATTACAGCTGGGTGATCACGGGCTACCTCGTCGCCTCCACCGCCGGCGTTCCCATCTTCGGCAAGCTGTCGGACATCTTCGGCCGGAAGTGGCTCTACCTGGCGGGCATCGCGACCTTCCTCGCCGGCTCAATGCTCGCCGGTCTCTCGCAATCGATGACCGAGCTCATCGCGTTCCGGGCGCTCCAGGGGGTTGGGGCCGGGATGATGATGCCGATCTCGCAGGCCATCATCGGCGACATCTTCACGCCGGCCGAACGGGGCAAGTACCAGGGTCTCCTGATGGCCGTGTTCGGCCTCTCGACGATCGTCGGGCCCACGGTTGGCGGCTTCATCACCGACAACCTGAGCTGGCGCTGGGTCTTCTACGTCAACGTCCCCTTCGCGCTCCTGGCGATGGCCGTCGTGTTCGCGGTCCTGCCCAGCCACACGGCGCTGCACAAGCGCGCCACGATCGACTGGCTGGGCTCGGGCGCCCTGATCGCCGGCGTCGTGCCCCTGCTGATCGCGCTCTCCTGGGGTGGGTCGACCTACCCCTGGAACAGCCCCCAGATCCTCGGGCTCCTCACCATCGCGCTCTTGTTCGGGACCGCCTTCCTCCTCATCGAGCGCCGCGCCCAGGCGCCGACGATCCCGCTGGACCTGTTCCGCAACCGCATCTTCACGGCCTCGGTGATCATCACGTTCCTGACGAGCATGGGCATGTTCGGGGCGATCCTCTACATCCCGCTCTTCGTCCAGGCCGCGCTCGGCGACACGGCCACGAGCAGCGGGCTCATCCTCACCCCGATGATGCTGGCCTTCATCGTCGTGAGCATCGCCAGCGGGCTCTTCCTGAGCCGAACCGGCCGCTACAAACTGCTGGCGATCATCGGCACGGGCTTCACGACCGTGGGAATGTTCCTGCTCGGCCAGATGACCGCCGCAACCGACAACGCGACCCTCTTGCGCAACATGCTGGTCCTGGGAGTCGGCCTGGGGAGCTCCATGTCGCTCTTCACGATCGTCGTCCAGAACGCCTTCCCGGTGGAGCGGCTGGGCGTTGTCACTGCCTCGCTCGCGTTCTTCCGCTCGATCGGCGGCGTTGTGGGGGTGGCGGTCCTGGGCTCGATCATGACGAACCGGATGACCAGTGAGCTCCAGGCGGGCATCGCCGGCCTCCCGCCCGCCATCGCGACGAAGCTGGGCGGGGTCGCCGCCAATCCGCAGGCGCTCATGGATCCGGCGTCCCAGCAGGCCCTCAAGGCGCAGCTCGCCACGCTTGGCTCCCAGGCGCCACAGGTCGCGGCCCAGGTGACCTCAATCCTGCGGGAGGCGGTGGCAGCTGCGGTCACGGAGGTCTTCCTCATCGGTTCCGTGCTCATCGCGCTCGCCTTCGTGACGTCGTTCTTCCTGCGCGAGATCCCGCTTCGGGCGACGCGCCATTCGGTCTCGGAGGAACTGGGACTCGAACTCGGGGCCGGCATCGGCGCGGAGCTCGAGGAGGAGCTGGTCATTGAGGCGACAGGCCCGCTCCCAGCCTCCACCGTCGGCCACTCCTCGGCCGGGTAGCGCGCGACCCTGATCCTGTCGGGGCTGCCGTCCGGGTCGTGCGCTCCTGCGTGACCCGGCCAAGTGCCCGGCCCCGGCGACTGGTACCTGACACGACGTTGCCATCGTGGAGTGATCCGGCGGCAGACATTACGCGGACCAAGTCCTTCCTGGACCGGGGTACGCCCCGTCGTGCTGGACCCAACCTTGAGGCCCCCGGGGTCACCCCGAGGGCCTCTGCACGATCGGTGCGCAACGCTCTGCGCTACTCAGGACCCCCACACGACGCGGTCAAGCGTTACGGGCAGTTCACCCGCGGGTTCCACATGGCGAACATGCCGCTCGGGTTCGGATCCCAGACCCATGCGTGCAGGCTGTAGAAGTCCGGCAGTCCGAAGCGGTTGCCGGCGGGCGT
>JADGQK010000122.1 GCA_017881915.1 Chloroflexota bacterium
GGTCAGCTCGTGGCGGTCAACGCCACGGGGTGCCTCGAGGTGTTCTCCACTCCCTACCCGGAGACCTCATGGCGCATCCCCTGGCTCCACTCCGTGTTCGGGAATGCGCCGGCCGTGGCCACCGGGGTCGCCGCGGCGATGAAGGTGAAGGGAAGGAGCGACGTGCGGGTGATCGGCCAGGCCGGGGACGGCGGGACGGTCGACATCGGCTTCGGGTGCCTGTCGGGAATGTTCGAACGGAACGACGACGTGCTCTTCATCTGCTACGACAACGAGGCGTACATGAACACGGGCGTCCAGCGCTCCGGCGCCACCCCACCGGCGGCCCGTACGGCGACGACCGAGGCGGTCGGCCCGGAGCCGGGCAACACCTTCGGCCAGGGGAAGGACCTCCCCCGCCTGGCCATGGCCCATGACATCCCCTACGTCGCCACCGCCACGGTCGCCGATCTACGCGACCTGGAGGCGAAGGTGGAACGGGCCATGGGGCAGCGGGGCGCCCGCTACCTCCACATCCTGGTGCCGTGCCCCCTGGGCTGGGGCTCGGCCCCCGGCGACACCATCAAGGTGGCACGTCTGGCCAAGGAGACCGGGCTCTTCCCGGTCTTCGAAGCCGAGAACGGCACCGTCACCGCCGTGTCGCCCATCCGCCACCGGACCCCCGTCGAGGCCTACCTGTCGATCCAGCGCCGCTACGCCCACCTCTTCGGCGAGAACCCCCGTCCCGATATCGTGGCCCGCATCCAGGCCATCGCCGACCGGAACATCGCCACCTACGGCCTGCTCGTCGACGACGAATCCGACAACCACGATCCGAAGGATCCGGAGGGGGTGACGGCGTGATGGAGCGCCCGTTCGCCATCACGCTGGATGTCGGCTCGAGCCACGCCAACCGGACCGGTTCGTGGCGTGTCGAGCGGCCGATCTACGTCGACCGGCTCCCGCCGTGCAACGATGCCTGCCCGGCAGGCGAGAACATCCAGGAGTGGCTCTACCAGGCCGAGCCGGGGGACTACGAGAGGGCATGGCGCCAACTCGTCGAGGACAACCCGTTCCCGGCGGTGATGGGGCGCATCTGCTTCCACCCGTGCGAGACGGCGTGCAACCGCGCCCAGCTCGACGAGGCGGTCGGGATCAACGCCGTCGAGCGGTTCCTCGGCGACCTGGCCATCGAGCGCGGGTGGTTGCTGCCGTCGGCGGGGATCGACAGCGGGAAGCGGGTCCTCGTCATCGGGGCCGGCCCCGCCGGACTGAGCGCCACCTACCACCTGCGCCGTCTCGGTCATCACGTCCGCCTGGTCGACTCGGCGCCCATGCTCGGCGGCATGATGCGCTACGGCATCCCCGCCTACCGGCTCCCTCGTGCCGTCCTGGATGCCGAGATCGCACGCATCGTCGCCCTCGGGGTCGACGTCGAGCTCGGCCATGCCGTCCAGGACATCGAAGGTGAACGCCGCGACGGCGGCTTCGACGCCGTCTTCCTCGCCGTCGGCGCCCAGCTCGGTCGCCGGGTGGAGATCCCGGCCGGTGATTCGTCCCGCGTCATCGACGCGGTCTCGCTCCTCCACCAGGTGGCTGCCGGCGATCCGCCTCGACTCGGTCGCCGGGTCGTCGTCTACGGTGGCGGGGACACCGCCCTCGACGCCGCCCGGACGGCGCACCGCCTCGGCGCCACCGACGCCGTCGTCGTCTACCGCCGCAACCGCGAGCACATGCCTGCCCATGAGGACGAGTTCGAAGAGGCGCTGGTCGAGGGCGTGACGATGCGCTGGCTCTCCACGGTGAGCCGCTTCGACGGCGACCGGCTCGTGCTGGAGAAGATGCGCCTCGACGATGAGGGGTATCCCGAGCCGACCGGCGAGCTCGAAGAACTCGACGCCGACTCCCTGGTGCTCGCGCTCGGCCAGGACACCGATCTGTCGCTCCTCGACCAGGCACCCGACGTGGCAGTGGATGACGGCGTCGTGGAGGTGCTCCCGACCATGATGACGGGCGAGAGCGGCATCTTCGCCGGCGGCGACGCGGTGCCGTCGGAGCGGACGGCCACGGTGGCCATCGGCCACGGGAAGCGCGCCGCGCGCGGCATCGACGCATTCGTCTCCGACCGGGCACCGGCCGATGTCCGTCGGCACGAGCTCGCCACGTTCGACCGCGTGAACACCTGGTACTACTCGGACGCCCCACGGACCAGGCGTCCCGAGCTCGAGCAGGCCCGGCGCCAGAGCACCTTCGACGAGGTCATCGGGGGGCTGACCGAGGAGAATGCGCTCTTCGAGGCCCGTCGCTGCCTCTCGTGCGGCAACTGCTTCGAGTGCGACAACTGCTTCGGCGTCTGCCCGGACAACGCGGTCATCAAGCTCGGTCCGTCGCTGCGCTACGAGTTCGACTACGACTTTTGCAAGGGCTGTGGCATCTGCGTGCAGGAGTGCCCCTGCGGTGCCATCGACATGGTCCCCGAGCAGATCTGACGAAGCCCTGGACAGACGGCGAGCCCCCATGGCCCGAGGCTCACTCACCCGGCCGGTCGATGCGATGGGATCAGGACGACGTCGTCAGCGATCCGACACGAGCCCGGCGATCGGCGATCGGTTGCCAGTTCCGTGTCAGCCAACGCGAGCGGTGTCCCCGTGTGACAACACATGTGGGGCACGCAGTCGGCTCGGTCCAATGAGCATCAATCTGGGCAATACTTGACTCGTGGTTAGGCGGTCTATCCCTGTTGCCCTTGCCTTTGTAGCTTCTCTGGCGGTGTTGGCCGGTTGTGGTTCGACCTCGGTTCGCTCGACGGCGCCAGTGTCTGCATGTTCATTGATGACGGTGAAGGAAGCGTCATCCGTGTTCCTCACTGGCACGTACCCACTCCATGCCGGGGCCAACGTCGATGACCAGAGTTCTTGCTTCTATCCAGGCCAACACCGTGGCGTGTTGCTCGAAACGAACGTCTCGTGGTCCAAGGAGGGGTTGTCCAACTTCACCCAGCTCCACAGTCCATTTGCCATCTCTGCCGCTGGCGTTACACCGTCGGGAGCAACGATTCCCGCACCTGAGTTCATCCCGTTGACCGTGGATGGCGCAGCGGCATACTGGGTCGCCGACGTGGGAATGTCGGGCTCCGCCTTCATCGACCATCTAAGCCAAATGAGCGCTGAGAAGCATGGCTACCTGGTGATTCTCACATCATCGGGCTTGACCGAAGCTCAAGATGAGCGGGCGATGAGGATCATGCTCGGGCGACTCTGACCGAGAGAACACTGCCCCCGATCGCTGGGGGCGTGTGTCACGGTCCTCACCAGGACCGCCCCCATCGCCGGGTCATTGCCCGTCGCAATCGACTGCAACGTGGTCGCGGGAAGCCTCGCGGATAACTGGCATACTGCGCTGATGGGTGAGGAGCCGGCTCTACGTTCCGGGGATGTACGAGCGAGGGCCAATCCTCGATCGAGAGCGTGCCCGGCAACCCTCGCCGTGGTCGTCACCACAGTCAAGGACTGCCGGTCAATGACATGGAGGCAAGGCAAGGTCCACCATCCAGCCCTGGCGCGTGGCGAGTGATGGAACTGATCCCGGCGCTTGACGTCAGCGAGGTTCGCTTCGACGAGACGATCGACGTAGTCGTCGTCGGTCTGGGCGCTGCGGGCGCGTCGGCGGTCATGGGGGCGCGGCAGGCGGGAGCGGACGTGCTGGCCGTCGAACGTAGCGGGGACTCCGGAGGGACGTCGGCCCACTCCGGCGGCCTCATCTACCTGGGAGGCGGCACGGCCCTCCAGAGCGCCTGTGGCTTCCAGGACTCGCCGGAGAACATGGCGGCGTTCCTCCGGGCTGCTCTTGGGCCCGGCGTCGACGACGATCGCGTGAACGCCTACTGCGAGGGTTCGCCGGACCACTTTGACTGGATGGTCTCGATCGGCGTGCCGTTCCGGGCGTCATTCTGCGACGAGCCGAACCGCGAATCGGCGGATGACGCTGGGCTGCTCTTCACCGGCGGTGAAGACACCTATCCCTTTGACGAACTCGCGGTCCCGGTACCCCGCGGACACAAGCCGGAGTGTGTCGACTCCGCCGGCGGCTACCTCATGGAACGTCTCGGTGCGGCCGTGTCGACCAGTGGCGCCCGCGTGGTGACCGACGCCAGAGCGGAGGCGCTGGTCGTCGACAACGGGGACGTCGCCGGCCTGCTGGTGAGGACCGATGACGGACCCCGTGCCATCCGAGCCCGTGGTGGGGTGATCCTGGCCACTGGCGGTTTCATCCACAACGAGGCGATGGTCGCCGAGTACTGCCCCCTGGCCCACGTCCCGGATCCGGCCTGGCGGATCGGGACCCCAAACGACGACGGGCGCGGGATCCGCATGGGCGTAGGCGCCGGCGCAGCGACGACCAGGCTCGACTCCTTCGAGTGCGCGCTGCCCCTCGGGCCGCCCCACCGTCTCGCACGGGGAATCCTCGTCAACCGCGACGGTAAACGATTCATCAACGAGGATACCTACACCGGTCGCATCGGGTTCCACGCCCTACGCGACCACGACGGCCTCGTCTACATGATCACCGATGACGTGATCCACGAGCCGAATCCGATCGGACTCCGGATCGGCTACGCCGCGGCCACTCCAGAGGAACTGGCCGCCGACCTCGGGATTCCGCCGGACGCCCTGGCTCGTACGGTGCGCGAGTACAACGAGGCCGCGACGCGCGGTGACGACCCGGCATTCCACAAGAGGGCACCCTTCCTACAGCCCATTGGAGCGCCGCCGGCGAGCGGCATCGGCGCCATCGACCTGCGCGTTGACCACGGTGCGATCTACGCGACCTTTACGCTCGGCGGCCTCGTCACCGATCCCGACGGCGCCGCGCTCGACAGCGAGGGTCGTCGCATCCCGGGGCTCTACGCCGTCGGCCGGACCGCCGCCAGCCTCGCGGCCCACCACTACGCCAGCGGCATCAGCCTCGGCGATAGCTCGTTCTTCGGTCGACGGGCCGGTCACCACGCGGCAGCCCAAGCTCGACCGGACCGCTCCTCGCTGCACTAGGCCGTGTCAGTCCCGCATCGAGGGATGGGCTGATGGCCTGCTGATTCGGATCACCTGTATCG
>JADGQK010000057.1 GCA_017881915.1 Chloroflexota bacterium
GTCAGTCCGATCCGGCCAAGGCGGCCCAGGTCGCCAACGACCTGATCAACACGGACAAGGTCGACCTGGTGCTGGCGACATCCACGCCGGAGAACAACAACCCGGTGGCCGATGCCTGCGAGGCCGCCGGTGTGCCGTGCATCTCCACGGTCGAGCCCTGGGAGGCGTTCTACTTCGCCCGCCAGAAGGACCCGGCCAAGCCAGTTCCGTTCAAGTTCACCTATCACTTCTCGTTCGGCGTCGCCCAGTTCGCCGCCACGTACATCTCGATGTGGGGCGGGCCGGTCTCGACGAACAAGAAGGTCGGGGTCATGTGGCCCAACGACGCCGATGGGAACGCGATCCGGTCAGCGCTCGGTCCCGCCCTCGTCAAGGCCGGCTACACGATCGTCGATCCGGGGCCCTACGAGGATGGCACGAACGACTTCTCGGCCCAGATCGCGAAATTCAAGGCCGAGGACTGCCAGATCTTCAACACGTTCCCCCTGCCGCCGGACTTCGCGACGTTCTGGAAGCAGGCCGCAGCGGCGGGCTACGTCCCCAAGATCGTGCAGATCGCCAAGACCGGGCTGTTCCCGTCCCAGATCGAGGCCCTGGGCGACCTCGGTCCGGGCCTGGCCAGCGCCGCGTACTGGACGCCCACGTTCCCGTACGCCTCGGCATTCACCGGAATCTCTTCAGCGGACCTCGCATCGGGCTACACCGCGGCCACCGGCCGGCAGTGGAACCAGGACCTCGGCACGACGATGGCCCTGTTCGATTGCGCGACGAGCGCAATGGGCGCAGCCACCGACCCGAAGGACAAGACGGCCCTGGCCGCAGCGATCGGCAAGCTCAACATCACGACGCCGATCGGCAAGGTTGACTTCACGTCGGGCCCAGTTCCGAACGTGTCGACCGCGCCGATCATCGGTGGCCAGTGGGTGAAGGATCCGACGGGCAAGTTCAAGGTCGACTTCGTGCTCGTCGAGCACGCCACTGACCCGAATGTCCCAATCGCCGGGCAACTCGCCCCGTTTCGGTAGGCCCTGCGGGCCCGAGTGACACGTTTACCTTCTCTGGACGGGGAGCCGATCCTCGCTGGCCGCTCGATTCAGAAGCGGTTTGGTCGACTCCTCGTTCTCGATTCGGTCGAGTTCTCGATGGCGGCGGGGAGCGCCGTCGGGATCGTCGGGCCGAACGGGGCCGGCAAGACAACCCTGCTCGACGTGCTGGCCGGGGCCCAGCCGCCCACGGCCGGGTCGGTCCACTTCCGGGGCACCGATGTAACCTCGGCGAGCGCGGCCGACCGTTGCCGGATGGGCATCGGACGGACGCACCAGGTGCCGCGGCCGTTTGTCGACATGACTGTCTTCGAGAACGTCTACGTGGGCGCCACCGCGGGCGGGAGGCTGCGCGGGTCGGCAGCCTATGAGCGCTGCCTGTCGGTCCTCGAGCTCAGTGGCCTGCTGCCCGTGGCCAATCGGCGGGCCATGTCGCTGGGCCTGCTCCATCGCAAGCGCCTCGAGCTTGCCCGCGCCCTGGCCGCCGGCCCCGAGGTGCTCCTCCTCGATGAGATCGGCGGAGGCCTCACCGACGCGGAGGCGGAGGAACTGCTCGAGACGATCGAGCGACTCCGCCGGCAGGGCATCGCGATCGTCTGGATCGAGCACATCGTCCACGTCCTGGTGCGGGCCGTCGATCGGCTCATCTGCATGGATGCCGGTCGGGTCATCGCCGACGGGCCGCCCGACGAGGTCCTCCAGGACGCGACGGTCATCGACGCCTACCTCGGCAAGCAGGAATGAGCCTGCTCGAGATCGAGACGCTCGAGGTTCGACACGGCGCCCTGACTGCGGTCCGGGGCGTTTCCCTCAGCGTGGACGAGGGCTCGGTCCTGGCCCTCGTCGGGGCCAACGGCGCAGGCAAGACCACGCTCCTGCGGGCTGTCGCTGGAGCCCACCGACCGCAATCAGGCCGAGTCCGGTTCGACGGCGCCGATGTGACCGGCCTGCCCGCCCACCGTCGGGTGAAGCTCGGGATCGCTCTCGTCCCCGAGGGCCGGCGCCTCTTCCCGGGGCTGACGGTCGAGGAAAACCTGCAGGCCGCAGCCGGGAAGGGCCGGTCCGGACCGTGGACGGTGGCGGCGGTGCTCGAAGCGTTCCCGATCCTTCAACCGCTCGTGCGGCGGCGAGCCTCGAGCCTGTCCGGCGGAGAGCAGCAGGCGACGGCAATCGGTCGGGCGCTGATGGCAAACCCACGCCTGTTGCTCCTCGATGAGGTCTCGCTGGGCCTCGCTCCGCAGGCCGTCGACGCCATGTACCGCTCGCTCGACGCCCTCATGGCGTCGGGCAACTCCACCGTAATCCTGGTGGAACAGGACCTCCGCCGGGCGATGGCCGTGTCCGGGCGGATCGCATGCATGCTCGAGGGGCGGCTGATCCTCGAAGGAGCATCCAATGCCTTGAGCCGGGACGAGATCACGAACGCCTACTTCGGGCTTCGCCGGGCCCCTGAGGTGGCGTCGTGATCTGGGTCAACGCGGTCATGGCCGGCATCCTGCTGGGCGGGTTGTACGCCCTCTTCGCGTGCGGCCTGTCGCTGATGTACGGGGTGATGGGCATCATCAACCTGGCCCACGGCGATCTCGCCGTCCTGGGCGCGTACCTTGTCTTCGTCATCTCGTCGAGCCTGGGTGTCTCGCCCTTCCTGGCCCTGCCGGTGGCCGTTGTCCTGATGGGCGGTCTCGGCTACCTGATGCAGCGAGCCCTGCTCGAACGCAGCCTGCGGGCCGGACCGCTGGTTCCGCTGTTGACGACCTTCGGCCTGGCGATCGTGATCCAGAACGGCCTGCTCCAGCTCTTCACGTCCGACTCCCGATCGCTCGATGCCGGCGCCCTGACGGTGGCCAGCCTGCACGTGAACGATCAGCTGACGATCCCCCTGCTCGGCGTCGTGATCTTCCTCGTCGCGCTCGGCTTGCTGGGCGGCCTCCAGCTGTTCCTGAACCGGACCGCGATCGGCCGGGCGATGCGGGCCACCGCCCAGGACCCCGACACCGCCGAGCTCATCGGGATCAACGCCAAGCACATGTACGGCTTGGCCACGGCGATCGCCGTCGGAACCGTGACGATTGCAGGCACGTTCTTCGGAATGCGCTCGAGCTTCGCTCCCCTGTCCGGTCCGAGCCAGCTCATCTTCGCGTTCGAAGCCGTGGTCATCGGCGGGATCGGCTCGCTGTGGGGGACGCTGGTCGGTGGGATCGTCCTCGGCGTCGCCCAGACGATCGGCGCCCAGATCAACCCCCAATCCTCGATCCTGTGCGGGAACCTCGTCTTCCTGGCCGTCCTCATCATCCGCAACGGGCGGGTCTTCGTGAGCCGGGCGGTATCCTCGTGACAACCGCGGCGGGCCTGCGGGTCGAGCGCTGGACACGGAACTCGGTCATCCGGTCCAGCCTCATCGGCCTCGCCGTCCTCGGCCTCTTCGCCGCTCCCACCGTCTTTGAGCCGGCCATCACCCAGAAGCTCACCGGGCTGTGGATCCTGGTCCTGATGGCCGCCATGTGGAATGCGCTGGCGGGGTACGGCGGTCTCGTATCTGTCGGCCAGCAGGCATTCATCGGGATCGGCGCATACAGCACGATCTACCTGACCCATGCCGGTGTCGAGGGCTACACGGCCATGGCCCTGGCCGTCGGGATCACGGCGATCCTGGCCTTCCTCACCTCATTCGTCGTCCTCCGCCTGCGCGGCGGCGAGTTCGCCATCGCGATGTGGGTCGTGGCCGAGGTATTCCGTCAGTTCGTGTCGTTCGATTCGTCGGTCGGCGGCGGCACCGGAATCTCGCTGACCGCCCTGGGCGTCTACGGTCCGGACTACGGTCGAGCATTTACCTACTGGTGGGCACTGACCGCCGCCACGGCGGCCCTGCTGATCCTGTTCTTCCTGCTCAGGAGCCGATTTGGCGCCGCCCTCCAGGCGATCCGCGACGATGAGTCCGCGGCCGCCTCGCTGGGCGTCCGGGTTCGCTCGAGCAAGCGGATCGTGTTCGTCCTGACGAGCACCGGCTGTGGAGCCGCCGGGGCCGCCATCCTGGCCAACACCCTGTTCGTCCAGCCGAACTCGATCTTCTCGGTCCAGTGGACCGCGATGATGATCTTCATGGTCCTGGTCGGTGGTCTTGGCACGTTTGAAGGCCCGATCCTCGGCGCGCTGATCCTGTTCCTGCTGCAGAATCAGTTCGGCAATGGCGGCGTCTGGTACTTCATCGGCCTGGGTGCCTCCGCCGTCCTGTTCGCCCTCTTCATGCCCCGTGGAATCTGGGGGACGATCACCGAACGATTCGACCTTCGCCTCACTCCCATCGGGTACTGGGTTCGGGGTCCAGCGCCGCCGACCGCAAGGGACCCGGGGTTAGCGCAAAGCGACGAAGGTCCGCCCACGGATCCGCCCAGTGAGGTGGCCCAATGAGGATCACGGCAGCCGTGGTCGAGTCGAAGGGTGGGCCGTTTGCGCTCCAGGCGGTCGACACCGGCGAGCTCCGACCCGATGAGGTCCTGGTCAGGATCCATGCCGCCGGCGTCTGTCACACCGACATCGTCGTCCGCGACCAGTGGTATCCCGTACCCTTGCCGGCCGTCCTGGGTCACGAGGGTGCCGGCCTGGTCGAGCAGGTCGGCAGCGGCGTGGTCGACCTGGCGGTGGGTGACCGGGTCAGCCTGAGCTTCAACTCGTGCGGCGTCTGTCGCTACTGCCTGACCGGCCGGCCGTCGTACTGCGTCGACTTCTTTGGACGCAACTTCGGGTCCAGCCGGCCCGACGGTTCCAGCCCCCTGTCCCGGGGCGGAGCGCCGATTCACGGCAACTACTTCGGGCAGTCGAGCTTCGCAACCTACTCGGTCGCCAATCGGCGAAGCGTCGTGAAGCTGACCGAGGAGATTCCCTACGAGGTCGTCGCGCCGTTCGGCTGCGGCATCCAGACCGGGGCCGGTTCGGTCCTGAATTCGCTCCGACCACCGGCCGGGAGCAGCATTGCCGTCTTCGGGGCGGGCTCGGTGGGCCTCGCCGCGATCATGGCGGCGGCCCTGTCCGGCTGCACTACGATCATCGCGGTCGACCTGAAGCCGTCCCGGCTCGAGATGGCGCGCGAGCTGGGTGCGACCGATACGATCGATGCAACAGCGCACGACGCGGTCGAGCGGATCACGGCGATCACCCACGGCGGGGCCGACTACAGCCTTGAGGTGACCGCGGCGCCAAAGGTGCTCCGCCAGGCAGTGGAATGCCTGGCACCGACCGGGGTGTGCGGGCTGATCGGGGCCGCCGCCTTCGGGACCGAGGTATCTCTCGACATGAACAGCATCCTGATTCCGGGTCGGACGGTGAGGGGCCTGGTTGAAGGCGACAGCATTCCTGCGCTGTTCATCCCGAAGCTGGTTGAGCTGTGGAAGCAGGGCAGGTTCCCGGTCGACCGGATCGTCGCCCTGTACGACTTCGACGCAATCGACCAGGCGATCCACGACGCCGAGGCCGGCACTGTCATCAAACCCGTACTGCGCATTTCGTAGGTCGAAGCGAGAGGAGACGATCGATGGCCACACAGACGGCATCCGCCGCACAAACGCACCAGCAGCTGTTCATCGGTGGGGCCTGGGGCGAGGCAGCCTCGGGGGCCCGGTTCAATGACCAGAACCCGTTCACCGGCGAGGTGATCGGCACCGTCGCGGCCGGCACCCGGGAGGATGCTCGGCGGGCCGTTGAGGCAGCCGCGTCGGCGTTCAGCGCCTGGTCCCGGACGCCGCCGGCCGTCCGGCAACGGATCTTCCTTGACGCGGCCACGATCCTCGAGCGCCGGCGCGACGAGGTCGTCGGCCTCCTCGCGCGCGAGACGGGCTGCACGTTCGGCTTCGCGATGTTCCAGATGGGCTTCGTGCCCGGCCTGTTCCGCCAGGCTGCGGGGCTGGCCTATGCGCCCCTTGGGCAGGTCCTGCCATCGGACAATCCAGGCACGTTCGCGATGGGCATCCGCCGCCCGGTTGGGGTCGTCGCGGCGATCGCCCCGTGGAACGCCGCGCTGATCCTGTCGGCGCGTTCGATCGCGGCACCGCTCGTGGCCGGCAACACGGTGGTCCTCAAGCCGTCACAGGACTCGCCATTCGTCGGCGGCCTGCTGTGGGCCCAGATCTTCGCCGAGGCCGGGCTTCCCGACGGCGTCCTCAACGTCGTCACCCACGCCGCCGGGGACGGCTCGACGATCGGCGACGAGTTCGCCGAGAATCCCAAGGTTCGCCGAATCAACTTCACGGGTTCGAGCTCCACCGGACGCCGAATCGCCGAGGCGGCCGGCCGCAATCTCAAGCGGGTCGTCCTCGAGCTTGGTGGGCACAACCCGTTGCTCGTGTTGCGTGACGCCGACATCGACTACGCCGTGAATGCGGCCGCCTTCGGTGCCTACCTGCATCAGGGCCAGATCTGCATGTCGACCCGCCGAATCATCGTTGAGGCCCCGATCGCCGAGGAGTTCAGCACCCGCCTTGCCGCCAAGGTAGCGGGCCTGAAGATGGGCGACCCGTTGGAGATGGACACGATCATCGGGCCGCTCATCAACCAGGCCGCGTTCGACGTCGTTTCGAGCCGGGTCAGCGATGCCGTCAAAGGCGGCGCGCGACTGCTGGCCGGCGGCACCTGGAACGGTCTCGTCTATGCCGCGACCCTGCTTGCCGACGTCCCCGAGTCAAGCGACCTGGCGCGCCACGAGACCTTTGGACCGGTGGCCGCGCTCGAGGTCGTCGCCAACGAGGATGACGGTGTGGTTCGCGCCAATGCGTCCGCCTACGGCCTGTCGGCCGGGATCATCACCGGGGATCCGGACAAGGGTCTGGCGCTGGCGGATCGGATCGAAGCCGGGATCATCCATGTCAACGACCAGACGGTCGCCGACGAACCGCAGATGCCCTTCGGCGGTGTCAAGGACAGCGGCTGGGGACGCTTTGGCGGCTCTGCCGCGCTCGACGAGTTCACCGAGTTGAAGTGGGTCACGGTCCAGAGCGGGAGTCATCCGTTCCCGTTCTGAGCTCCAGCCGACACCCGGGCCGCCCGCCCGGGTGTCGGTTACCTAGGCGCCGGCCGCGGTCAGGATGAAGTCCGTCCCGAACCCAGCGAGAAGTCCGATCAGGAGTGCACTGGTGGCCACCATCGGCACGGACATCCGGCGTGAGACGGCCATCATCTCGTTGAACACGAAGATCAGTGCGCCGGCAGCCAGGCCGAGAAAGGCGATCGACAGGAGCGGCGCGACGAACGAGTAGCCGACGACGCCGCCGAGGAAGGTCGGACCGCCGCCGATCAGGCCCATCGCGCCCAGGAACCGCCAGCTGGGCAGGTCACCCGAAGCAAGCGGGGCCGCGATTCCGAAGCCCTCAGTGGCGTTGTGGAGGGCAAAGCCGATCACCAGGATGAGCGCCAGGGAGGTGGCCCCGGTCGCGGCGGACTGGCCGATCGCCAGGCCCTCCGAGAAGTTGTGCAGGCCCAGTCCGATGGCCGTGCCGAGCGCCAGCTGGCGGGGCAGGACCAGCCCGGTCGAGCGTGAGCGCAGGCGGGTCGTCACCCAGGTGACCGACAGGAGGCCCAGGGCGATGCTTGCGCCGAGGACAATCGCGTCAACGGCGAAGGTTGAGTAAGGCCCGCCGCCGCGAGCGGCTGCCTCCAGGTCGGAGCTGACCGGTTCGACCGCCTGCTGGAGCACGTCAAAGATCAGGAACAGGATGACCCCGCCGGCCCCGGCCGTCAGGAGGGCCTGCGTCTTCGAGGAGATGTTGCGCAACCGGCCGACCGGCAGGCCCAGGTAGATCGTCAGGCCGGCGAAGGCTGCCAGGATGACCGTTTGCCCGAAACCCATGCCTGCCACACCTCTCGACGACACCGGATTGGTGTCAAGCGGGGCAGATCGTAATCGACCCAGCGCCATCGATGCAAGTTCCCTTGTTATCTCAAGGCAGGATCGCTTGCATCGACGCCATCCAGCGGGCAATCGGCGACTCGGTCAGGTACCCTCCGATGAAGCTTCACGGAAGGAGGGCGACGATGGCGCAGCGGCTGTTGGTGCTGATCGGAACGCGCAAGGGCGCATTCATCCTGGCCGGCGATCCGGAAAGACGCGGCCGGCCCGACGAGTGGCAGTTGTCGGCCCCGCTGTGCGAAGGGTGGCCGATCAACCACTTCCGGCAGGACTCCACGACCGGGGCGTTGCTGGCCGGCGGCGGCAGCCCGTGGTACGGCCCAGCCGTCTGGCGGAGCGACGATCTGGGAGCGAGCTGGACGCATTCCAGCCAGGGCCTGACCTACGGCGATGACGGTCCCGCGATGCGCTCGGTCTGGCACGTCGAACCCGTCGGCGACACGCTCTATGCCGGCGTGGAACCCGCGGGCCTCTTCCGTTCCGTCGACGGAGGCGCGAACTGGCAGCACGTCGAGGGCCTGACGAACCACCCCAGCCGTCCGACCTGGCAGCCGGGCAACGGCGGTCTGATCTGTCATACGATCCTGGCCCACCCGACCGACCAGGCCAGGATGTGGGTCGCGATCTCCTCGGTCGGCTGCTTCGCGACCGAGGACGGTGGCGCCACCTGGGAGGCGCGCAACCGCGGAGTTCGGGCCGATTTCCTGCCGGGTCCCGAGCCCGAGACGGGCCAGTGCGTCCACAAGATGGTCGCGGCGGCGGGCCTTCCCGACCGGATCTACCAGCAGAACCACTGCGGCACGTACCGCAGCGACGACGCGGGCCGGACCTGGATCTGCCTGGACAAGGGCCTGCCCTCGACGTTCGGCTTCCCGATCGTCGCCCATCCCAGCGACCCGGACACGGTCTTCACGATCCCCCTCAACGGTGCTGACCGCGGTCGCTACGTCCCGGACGCACGGCTGGCCGTGTGGCGGACCACCGATCGGGGTGACCACTGGACGGCCCTCCGGCAGGGCCTGCCCACGGGCGATGCCTACGTCGGGATCCTGCGCGAGTCGATGGCCCGCGATGATCTCCAGCCGTTCGGCCTGTACTTCGGGACGAGCACCGGGCAGCTCTTCGCGAGTGCCGACGAAGGTGGCAACTGGCAGCGGATCGCCGACCTCCTGCCGCCGATCACGTCGGTCGAGACGGCCCTGGTCGACGCCTGACGGCAGACCTTAACCGATCGAGATGACGGTCATTGTCCTGCCCCGATCGCTCGTCGTCCTGTTTCCGGGAGCCGAGCGCCGGGTGACCGCCGATGGCTCGACCGTTGCCGAGTTGATCGACGCGCTCGACCGGCGCTGGCCCGGGGTCCGCGACCGCCTGTGCGCTCGAGGGCCGGCGCTGCGCGAGTTCATCAATGTCTACGTCGACGGACAGCCGGCCGACCTGGGTACCGCGGTAGCCCCCGGCAGCACGGTCCACGTCCTGCCGGCGGTGGCCGGCGGCTGACCCACGGCCGGGGAACCAGACCCGCGGACCGTCAGACCAGGTGCGGGTCGAGCGTCTTCTGGCGTTCGAACTGGGTCCGGTACAGCTCCGCGTACAGGCCGCCGGCGGCGAGCAGGTCGGCATGCCTGCCGCGTTCGACGATCCGGCCGGCCGCCACGACCAGGATCTGGTCGGCGTCACGTACGGTCGACAGTCGATGGGCGATGACAACCGACGTCCGGCCGGCCAGGGCCGTCTTCAGGGCGATCTGGACGGCCAGCTCCGACTCGGAATCGAGGTGGGCGGTCGCTTCGTCGAGGACCACCACGTCGGGTGCCTTGAGCAGGAGCCGGGCGATCGCGATCCGTTGCTTCTCGCCGCCCGACAGCCGGTAGCCGCGGTCGCCGACCAGGGTGTCGAGGCCGTCCGGCAGGGACGTGATCAGGGGCAGGATCTGGGCCGCCCGGAGCGCCTCGATCAATTCCCCATCCGACGCCCCGGGTCGGGCGTAGAGGAGATTCGCCCGGATCGTGTCATGGAAGAGGTGGGCGTCCTGGGTAACCACCCCGACGATCGCCCGGATCGAGGCGAGGGTCGCGTCGCGGACATCGGTGCCGTTGATCCGGATCACTCCGGCTCGAACGTCGTAGAGGCGCGGGATCAGGTGGCTGATCGTGGTCTTGCCGGCGCCCGACGGCCCAACCAGCGCGACGAGCTCGCCGGGCAAGGCCGTGAATGAGAGATCGAAGAGGACCTGCTGGGTGGGGGCCTGGTCCAGCAGGGCCACGGACTCGAGCGAGGCGAGCGACACCTCCTCGGCCGTGGGATAGCGGAAATCGACATGCTCGAACTCGATCGTCGCCGCTCCTCGGCGGATCGCCACGGCGCCCGGCCGCTCGGCGATCATCGGCTCGAGATCGAGAACCTCGAAGACGCGGTCGAACGACACGAGCGCGGTCATGATGTCGACCTGGACGTTGGACAGGGCCGTGAGCGGCCCGTATAGCCGGGTGAGATATGCGGTCAGGGCCACGAGCGTCCCCACCTGGAGCGAGCCGGCGGCGGCGAGCAACCCGCCCCAGCCGAAGGTCAGTGCTGTCGCCAGCGTCGCGGTCAGCACGATCGCGGCCATGAACACCCGCGTGAACATCGCCCGTTTGACCCCGATGTCCCGGACCCGGCCGGCTTTCTCCGCGAACCGCCCGATCTCGAGGTCGGGCTGGCCGAACAGCTTGACCAGCAGGGCGCCGGCAACATTGAACCGCTCGGTCATCATCGAGGTCATGCTCGCGTTGAGGTTGTAGCTCTCCAGGGTGATCGCCTGGATCCGGCGGCCGACGAAGCGGGCCGGCAGGATGATGATCGGTAGCAGGGCCAGCCCCACGAGGGTGATCTGCCACGACAGGAAGACCATCGCGATGAGCGTGATCGTGACCCCGATCACGTTCCCGATCACCGACGAGAACGTGTCGGTGAAGGCCTGCTGGGCCGCCATCACGTCGCTGTTCAGGCGGCTGACCAGGGCCCCGGTCTGGGTCCGGGTGAAGAACGAGATGGGCATTTCCTGGAAGTGTGCGAAGACCTTCGTGCGCATGTCGAAGATCAGGCCCTCGCCCACCCGGGCCGAGATCCAGCGCTGCCACAGCGAGAGCCCGGCATCGGCGATGGCCAGCACGACCAGCAACACGCCGACCTGGACGATGAAGCCCGAGTTCCGGGGCAGGATCCCGTCGTCGATGATCGCCCGATAGAGCAGCGGGTTGGCCGCCCCCAGCAAGGCGTCGATGATGATCAGGCCGAGGAACACGAGGAGCATCCGCCGGTACGGCCGGGCGAAGCGGGCAATCCTCCGGACGATGCCGGCCGACAGCTTGTAGGACGTGATCGATTCGTCGCGCCGGAATGAGCGCATCAAGCCACCACTCCCGCCGGCAGCCATCCGGCGCCCGCTCATCGTGCGGGGCTGTCCTTCAACGTGTCCATCCGCTCATTCTCGGTCCTCGGGCGGCCCGCCGCCCGCCAGGCGGATCATCGTTTCCGGCGGGGCCTTGGGCCGGCGGAATGGCCCGGCATCAATCTCCTCGGCGGCGTCGATCTCGGCCGATTCGAACGGGGAAGTGGCGCGAGGCGCGAAGAACGTCGTGGCGATGAGCGTGGGCACGACGGCCGACAGGATGACCGTCGTGACCAGGATCGTGTACTTCGCCTGGTCGATGTAGCCGTTCGTCAGCCCGAACAGGGCCGCGATCGTGCCGAAGGTCAGGCCGGTCGCCATCAGCAGCGTGGTGTAGTTCGCCTCGCGGGTGGGCATCCCGAAGGCGCGGCTCGTCGGCCAGACGCCGATCGCCTTGGCCGTGAGCTTGATCGCCAGGAAGCCACCGATGAGGCCGGCTCCGGCCACGACGGCCGGGAGCGAGACGTACAGCCCCGCCTTGATGAAGTAGAACGGCGTGAGCAGGCTGAATGCGATCGAACGCAGGCGGTTGACGACCACCCGGTCGCGGACGAAGACGCCCGCGACGGCGAGCCCGACGAGGTAGGCCGGCAGGACGGCTTCGCTGTTCGCGCTCGTGGCCAGCCCGCCCAGCACGAAGAGGATGAGGAACAAGAACTTGATCTCGGGCTCGGACACGCGATTCGGAACGTGGACCAGGAACCAGCGCGTCCAACGGGGCATGAAGTAGAGGGCGATCGCCGTCGCAACGATGAACAGGACCAGGACACCGTTGAAGTCGGCGAAGAGCACGCCCAGGGCCAGGACCGTCCCGAGGTCGGTCACGAAACAGGCGGCCAGGATCGTCTTGCCCAGGTCACGCTGGGACAGCCCGGACTCGATCATGACCGCGTAGACGACTGCGACCGACGTGGTCGAGAGCGAGACCCCCGCGATCTCGGCCGACTGGAGGTTCCAGCCCGCGATGAAGTAGGCGAACCCGAAGGCTGCCGCGAACGGAACCAGGAATGAGATCAGCCCGATCGAGACCGCTGCCTTGCCATGGCGCCGGAGCGACTCGGGATCGATCTCGGCCCCGGCCAGGAAGGTCAGCAGCCCGGACCCGAACGTCGCCAGGAAGTCGATCCAGACATTCGTGTGCAACCCGAGGGCATTGCCGCCGATCACCCCCATCGCGATCTCGAGCAACGCGACCGCCACGCCGAAACGGATCGAGATCAGGCTGGCAATGAGGGCCAGGCCCATCCATTGCGCGGCAATCAGGTAGGTGTTGTCCACGTCCGGCCTCCGTCTCGGGGCAATGAGAAAGCCCCGGGTCTGCCTTGCAGTCCAGGGGCCATCAGCCCGAACGGGCGGTTCAGGCGCTCGCCCGAGCGCCTCGGCGGGAACCATCGCCGTTGCCGCGATCCTAGGTGGCCGGCCGTCGGAACGTCAACCGTGCAGCCCGGGGCCGCCTCGCTGAGGCTGCTAGGATCGGCTCGTGGCTGCCATTCCTCCCGGAGACGACGCTCTCGACAAGGCCCGGGAGCTGCTTCGCGGCACGCCCCTCATCGACGGCCACAACGACCTGCCGGAGGCGCTCCGCAGACGCGTCGGCCTGCGCATCTCCGAGGTTGATCTGGGCCAGCCCGTGGCGGACCTGATGACTGATATCCCACGTCTCCGGGCGGGCGGGGTCGGCGCTCAGTTCTGGTCGGTCTGGGTGCCGGCCAGGCTGCCGGAGCCTGAAGCAACGCGGCGGGCGTTCGAACAGCTCGACATCGTCCGGCGGATGGTCCAGTCGTACCCCGAGACGTTCGAGCTCGCGACGACGGCCGACGATGTCGACCGTATCTTCGGGGCCGGCCGGATCGCCTCGCTGATTGGACTCGAGGGGGGCTCGATGATCGGCTCGTCGCTGCCGATCCTGCGCCAGTTTCACGCCCTCGGAGTCCGCTATATGACCCTGACCCACTGGCTGACAACGCGCTGGGCGGATGCGGCCACCGACGCTCCGAGACATGCCGGCCTCAGCCCGTTCGGGGTCGAGGTCGTGCACGAGATGAACCGGCTAGGGATGCTGGTCGACCTGAGCCACGTGTCCCCGGAGACCATGTCGATGGCGCTCGACGCGAGCGATGCGCCGGTTCTCTTCTCGCATTCGGGCGCCCGGGCTGTGACCGACCATCCGCGCAACGTTCCAGATGAGATCCTCCGACGGATCGCGCCGAACGGTGGAGTGGTGATGGCCGTCTTCCTGTCGGGCTTCGTTTCCGACGCCGTCGTCGAATATGAGCGGGCGGCCGACGCTGTCGTCGAAGCAGCGCGCGCCGACCGGCCGGACGCGCCCGAGGCCGAGCTCGAGGCCCTCGAGCGGCACTGGCGGTCGGTGCACCCGGGGCGGATCGCCCGTCTCGAAGATGTCGCAGATCACATCGACCACCTGCGGGACGTTGCCGGGATCGACCACGTGGGGATCGGCAGCGACTTCGACGGCGGCTCACCGCTGCCGGTCGGCCTGGACGATGTCTCGCACTTCCCGGATCTCTTCGCCGAACTGCTCCGGCGCGGCTACTCGACCGACGATCTCCGCCGGGTCGCGGGCACGAACCTCATCCGGGTGCTGCACGAAGCGGAGGCTGTCGCGGCACGTCTCCAGGCGGAGCGAGGGCCGTCCGAGCTGACGATTGAAGAGCTCGACCGTGTCGACGCGGGCGGACAGCCGCTGGATTAGGGCCTGAGAACCAGGGACGGATCGCGGTCGTACCATCGGGCAACGGCACGCGACGTGCCGACCGCGGACTCGAGCTGGAGAACCCCGCCGTGCGTCCACTGCGCCTCGTTGCCGCCGCCCTGCTCCTCCTCGTCGGCCTCGTCTGGATCGGGCAGGGCCTGAACGTGATCAAGGGCAGTGCGATGACCGGCAGCAGCTTCTGGGCCGTCGCCGGCGTGGCCCTGCTCGTCGTCGCGGGGGCGATCGTTCTGCGCGAGCGACATCTGTCCCCCCGGAGCTGAGCGGTCGAGCTGCTAGGGATCCTGCGACAGGATCACCACGGCGTACGGCGCCACGCTCACCAACCCGCTCTGGGGATGATCGTCGAGCGGTCCCCCATCGGCATCGAGATCGTCGGCGATGCTCGCCCCGAACTGCGCGTCGTAGACGGTCGAATCCGAGTTGAGCCGGACGCGCCAGCGCCCCGGCCGGGGCAGGCCGAGGGGCAGCTCGACAATTGGCTGGATCGAGAAATTCGCCACGACAACCACGTCGTCACCCGGACCACCGTCGAGCCAGCGATGCCAGGCCAGGACCTTGGTTTCGTCGTCGGCCCGGATGACCGCGGTGTTGGGACCCTTCAGCCCGGCGGACCAGCCGTCCGCGTCTCGGCGCAGCGCGATCAGGTCGCGGTGGAGCTGGAGGATGCCGCCAAACCGATCGGACTTCGACCAGTCGATCGGCTCCGTGTCCACGAACCAGCGGTCCTCGAGGAGCTCCTGACCCTGGAACAGCATGGGGATACCGGGCGCGGTCAAGGTGATCGCCGAGCCCAGCGTCGCCCGCTTCCGGGCGAACCAGTTGCCGCCGTCGCCGGGGGCCACCGCCTCGGCCAGGCGGGTGTGGCCGTTGGCGACGTCATCGTGCGACTCCGTGTACACGACCCGGCTGAAGGGGCGATCCCCACCGTTAAGCAGCGCGTCGGCCAACGCGGCGATATCGCGCTGGCTGTCCTCACCGGCCGTCAGCGCCTCGCGCACGACGCGCAGGAATGGGGCATCCCATTGAGCGCCAAAGCCGGCGCCGCCGTCAGCGGTTGGGACGGTCAATGGGGCGGGGTCACCAAGATCCTCAGCGATCGTCAGCTTCCACGGTTGGCGTGCCCGGATCTCGTCGTTGATCCAGGCCATGAACGACCAGCCGTCGGACAGTTTGGTCTCGGGTCGCTCGTCGACCGTCCGGATGTACAACGTCGAGTCGAAGCGCAGGCCGTCCGCCCGGAACTCCTCCAGCCAGGTCAGGGCGCTGTCGCGCAGGAAGGCGCGCACCTCGCCGCGGCCGAAGTCGGGCCGGGTGTTGCCCCACGGGGTGACAGCCCGCTCGTCGTTGTAGAAGTAGATCCCGCCCCATTCGCCCTCGGCCCAGCCGTCGAACCGCCACAGGTCGAGATCGCTGGGTCCCAGGTGGTTGTAGACGACGTCGACGATCACCGCGATGCCGTGCTCGTGGGCCGCCCGCACGAACCGCTTGAACGCGTCCGGACCGCCATAGCTCGACTCAATGGCGAAGATGTGGGCCGGGTTGTAGCCCCACGACACGCTGCCGGCATGTTCGAACGGGGGCATCACCTGGATCGCACCGATCCCGAGGTCGCGCAGGTAGGGCATCCGCCGGATCGCCCGGTCGAAGTTCCCGGGCGTGCCGGTCCTGGCGGCGAACGTGCCGATGTGCATCTCGTAGATGACGATGTCGTTCCAGCTCGGCATCTGGAACGGGTCGCCGCCCCAATCGAACGCGTCCGGATCGTAGACCACGGCATTGCCGATCGAACTCGTCACCTGGCGGGCATACGGATCGATCCGCGACAGGACGCCAGCGGACGTCTGGAGCAGGTAGCGGTATTCCGCCCCGATGATCACCCCGGGAACGTCGGCCGACCAGGTCCCGGACCAGCTGGCCTTCGCTGCCCGTGCACCGCCCCCGGCCGGATCACGGGCCAGGCTGATCCCTTCCTGGGCCCAGTCGTTGAAGGTGCCCGACACGGAGACAGCCTGGGCATGGGGTGCCCAGACCCGGAACGTCACGCCCTCCGAATACGGCAGCGCACCCATGCCCGGGCGAGGCGACGGCCGAGCGGCCGCTGCGCTCGCTCCTGGTCGTGCCGATCCCATCGGACGATCCTAGCAGCGCGCCGGGGTGCGGCCGGTCAGGGCACGAAGTAGCCGGTCACGTCGAAGAGGACCTGGGCCGTGGCGCCGGCATGGGCGACATAGGTGACGCTGAGCGTGCTGGGCGCGCCCAGCACGCC
>JADGQK010000123.1 GCA_017881915.1 Chloroflexota bacterium
GAACGGCCGGATCGGCACGCGATCCGGCTTCCCGTTGTTCAGCGCCGTCACGTATCGCCGCAGCCTGGCCTGGTAGAGCGCCTCCAGGTCCTGGCTCATCCCGATCGCCTAGGACTCCGACGTGACGCGCGTGTAGGCGGCCGCGACGACCACGATGATCGAGCCGAAGACAACCTGGCGCGTCGGTTCGGGCAGCCCCAGGACCGTCAGCAGCGCGGTGAGCACGGTGAGGATGAGCGCACCGACGATCGTGCCGCCGAAGCCGCCGCGGCCGCCGAGGATCGAGGTTCCGCCGATCACCGCCGCCGCGACGGCGGGCAGGAGCGACGTGTCGACGAGCGACACGCTGGCGGTGTTGGTCAGACCCGAGATGAGCAGGCCGGCGATCGCCGCCATGACTGCCGAGATCACGTACAGCACGATCAGGACCTGCCATGCCCGGGTTCCCGACAGCCGCGCGGCGACCGGGTTGTCGCCGATCGCGTACAGGAGCCGGCCATATCCGGTTCTCCGCAAACCGAGCAAGATCAGGAGCGTCAGCGGGATGAAGACAAGCAGGTTGTAAGGAACGACCTGTGCCAGGGTGCTGCTCCCGATCCAGCGGAGCGAGTCCGGCACGCCGGCGCCCGTCTGCACCATCTGCAGCTGCCAGACGTTCGAGAGGCCCAGCACCACGAAGCTCATCCCCAGGGTCATGATCAGCGGGTGCACGCGGAACACGCCGACGCCGATGCCGGTGAGCAGGCCCGCCAGGGCGGCGGCGGCGAGGGCCACGATGATGCCCTCGGCGACGCCGCCGGGGCTGTGGACGAGCGTGGCGGTGACGAACCCGGCCATGGAGCCGATCGCGGCGACGGAGAGGTCGATCCCGCCGGTCAGCATCGTCAGCGTCTGGCAGCCGGCGAGGATCGCGAGCGGCACCGACGCCCTCACGATCACGCCGGTCCACTCCGGGCTGACGATGCCCGGATCCGCCAGCTCGATGACCAGGACGAGGATCGCGAGCAGCCCCATCAACGGGACGATCGGCCGGTCGCGCAGGAGACGGCGCCAGGTGACCGCAGTTAGCCACTCGTTCGCGCGAGCTGATGCGTTCATCGGCGGGCCCGCCGGCTCTCGAGGACGCTGCCGAGGATCAGCACCCCGATGAGGATGACGCCCTGGGCGACAAGCGCGAAGTTCGGGTCGAAGCTCAGGAAGGTCATGTCGTTCTGGATGATCTGGAGGACCATGACGGCGACGACCGGGCCGAACACGCCACCCCGGCCGCCCGCAAGGCTGACACCGCCGAGAACAACGGCTGCGACGCTTTCCAGGGTGTAGGGCCCCGGGACCGGCGTCCCGATGCTGGTGCTCGCCGTGAGCGCCAGGCCGCCTACGGCTGCGAACAGGCCGGTGAGCGCGTACGCGACGATCTTCGTGCGGCCGATGGGGACGCCGCTCCGGAAGGCAGCCAACTGGTTGCTGCCGACCGCGTAGAGCGACAGGCCCATGCGCGACCTGGCGATCGGAATCCAGATGACCGCGACGACGATCACGAGCACGATCGCCGCCTTCGGGATCCACGGGTTGCCGAAGGGTCCGATCACGAGATTCATCAGCCATGGCGACGCGGCGCCGCCCGGGGCGGCCCGGACGAGCAGGGCGAAGCCCGCCCAGACGAATGACATGGCAAGCGTGACGACGATGTCCGGCACGCGTGTGACGACGACGAGCGCGCCGTTGATGGCACCCAGCACGAGGCCGAGGACAAGGACGCCGGCGACGACGGCGAGGCCGAACTCGGCGCTCTGGCCATCCATCAGCGTGGCGGCGATGACGCTCGTGAGCGCCATCATCGAGCCGATCGAGAGGTCGATCCCGCCCGCGATCACGACGACCGCCTGGGCGACTGCGGCGAAGCCGAGCGGCAGGATCGAGATCCCGAGCCCCTGGATCCCCGCCACGCCATAGCTTGGCTGGATGATCTTGGTGAACACGAGCAGGATCGCGAGGAGCCCGACAAGCCCGATCGCCCAGGAGCTCCGCTGGGCCCACGACATGACCGTCCGTGCCGGATTGGCGGGCGGCGCTCCGACGGGGGCCGTCACGGCGCTCATCTGGAGGTCTCCGGGTCAGCCTGCTCGGGTGGGGCGGCCTCGGCGCCCGGCCCATTCGCGGCATCCGACGCGCGGGGCGCGACCGTCTCCGCCGCGACCGTCTCCGCCGCGACCGTCTCAGCCGCGACCGCCTCCGGCATCGCCGCGTCGGACCGCAGGTGGTATGCGGCCCGCAGCAGGGTTGCCTCGTCCGCGTCCGTGCCGCTGATCTCCTCGACCACCCGACCGCCGAAGATCACGATCGCGCGATCGCACACGAGCTGCACCTCCTTCAGCTCAGAGGTGTAGAGGAGCACCGCCGCGCCGGCCTCCGCGAGGTCCCGGAGCAGGAGGTAGATCTGCTGCTTGGTCCGAATGTCGATGCCGCGCGTCGGGTCGAAGCACAGCATGGTCCGGACGCCGCCGGCGACCCAGCGGGCGATGGTCACTTTCTGCTGGTTGCCGCCGGAGAGCCGTCGGACCTCGTTCCCGGCCCGGGCGTCGATCTGGAGCCGGCTGACCGCCGCATCGACCGTCTCGCGCTCGGCTCGGAGGTCGATCAGCCCCCACCGTCGGACCCGCGTTGTGAAGGGCAGGGCGATGTTCTCCCGCACCGACCGCTGCATGAGAAGGGCCTCCGCGCGGTCCGCTGCGACGTACACCAAGCCGGCCCGGATTGCGTCGGCTGGATGACGGAACGAGGCCGCCGAGCCGTCCACGAGGAGCTCGCCACTGCTCGGGCGCTGCGAGCCGGCGAGGATGTCGAAGAGCTCGTCCTGCCCCTGGCCCTCGAGCGCCACGACCCCCAGCACCTCGCCCGGGTGGAGCTCGAATGAGACGTCCTGCAGCTTCGTCCCGGAGGCGAGCCCACGGACCGAGATTCGAGGCGTCGTGACGCTCGCACGATGAGCGGCCGTCCGTCCGGCGACTGCGGGCATCTCGCCCGCGATCTGGCCCAGCATGAGCTCGATGATCCGCTCCTCGGAGCCCGGCGTCACGTCGACGACCCCCACGGTCTCACCTTCGCGAAGCACGGTCGCCCGGTCACAAACGGAGGCGATCTCGATGAGTCGGTGCGAGATGAAGATGATCGAGCGATCGCCGCCTCGGTGGCTGGCGACGGCCTCCAGGACGCGCTGGGTCAGGTTCGCTGGCAGGGCCGCCGTCATCTCGTCGAGCATCAGGACGTCGGGCTCGATCGCCAGGGCACGGGCGAGGTCGACGATGCGGAGCGTCGCCAGGGGCAATCGTCGCGCCATGCTCGACAGGTCGAGGTTCTCGATGCCGAGCTGGGTGAGCCAGTGGCGGAACGGCTCCAGCGGCGTGTCGGTGAGGCGGAGGTTGGCCCGGATGTCGAGGTCCGGGATGAGCGACGGCTCCTGGTAGACGGAGACGAGGCCGCCCCGGCGCGCCTCGCCAGGGGAGTGGACCGTTCGCTCGCGTCCGCGGACCGCGATCCTGCCGGAGTCCGGATGGACGGCGCCCGTGAGGATCTTGACCAGGGTGCTCTTGCCGGCGCCGTTCGCGCCCATGAGCGCATGGACCTCGCCGGGACGCACGGCGAGCGAAGCCGCCTTCAGGGCCACGACCGCGCCGTAGGTCTTCGAGACGTCGGTGGCCTCGAGCAGGAGGCCGGTAGCGGTGGCAGTCATCGGTACCAATGCTTGGGGAGATCCGCAGGGGACGCCGGTGCGACCGGCGTCCCCTGCGTTGGCTGCGAAGCGCGGTAGCTGGCTACGCGCCCTTGCAGGAGCTCGGGACGGTATTGGGATCGTACGTGGTCCAGTCCGGGATCGCGAGGCTGAGCGGCCACAGCGGATCCATCCCCGGGACGGAGACCCACGCCTTCAGCCCCGCCTTGCCGGCGTCGGTGAGGTTGTCGAGGAGCTGCGGGTCCAGCAGCACCGTGTTTGGCTTGGCGCCGGCGGTCGCCGTGACCGTGTCGCCGTTGAGGAGCTTGAGCGCGAGGGTGATGCCCGCGCCGCCCACGGAGGCCGTGTTGGTCACGGCCGCGCCCTTGAGGCCCGGGAAGCCGGTGGGATCGAGGAGCTGGGCGACGAAGCCGCCGATGTCGGCATCGGCGATCGGCACGAACGGCTTGTTGGCGGCCTTGATCGCGTCGACGATCTGCTTGCCCATGCCGGACGCCCAGATGCCCTGGATCTTGTCGTACTGACCGCTCTGGATGAAGTCGTTGGTCAGCTGGGTCGTCTTCGCGGGATCCCAGCCCGTGAACACGCCGTCAGCGGTGGGGACGACCTTGATGTTCGGGTACTGCTTGAGGATGTTCTTGAACCCGATGTCGCGGTCGTTGTCGGCCGGGTGGCCGGCGAGACCGCGGGTGTACCAGACCGTGCCGGTGCCGCCCATCTGGTCGAAGAGCCACTTGGCGCCGAGCTCGGCGTACTTCACCTGGTTGTTGGTCAGGTTCCAGGTGGTGGGGTCGGTGACGTTGGCGTCGACCGAGACGGTCACGATGCCAGCGGCCTTGGCCTCAGCGAGAGCCGGGTTGAGCGCCGAGGGGTCGTTCGGGTTGAAGACGATCGCGTTGACGTTCTTCGCGATCAGGCTCCGGATGTCGGACAGCTGACCGGCGGCGTCGGTGTTGCGATGGATCACGGTGAGGTTCGAGACTGCGCCCGAGGCCTTGGCCTGGGCCTTGGCGGTGCAGACCTGCTCCTCGCGGAACCCGTTGCCCACGCTACCGCCGTTCGAGTACCCGATGGTGTACTGCTTCGCCGCCGCACTCGCGGCAGCGGACGGGGCCGCGGCCGACGCCGCAGCAGACGCCGCAGGTGTCGGCGTGGCGCTGCCGGAGCAGGCCCCGACGATGACCGCGATCGCGGCCAGCGCGGCCACGCTCCGGGTAAGACTGGTTCGCTTCATGAAACTGGACTCCTCCATCCTCCGACCAGGCGCTCTCATCTGGAGCGCCGGCCGAGCCGTGTCGCTGCGTCGCTCTCGCGTGATCGCCGGACTA
>JADGQK010000058.1 GCA_017881915.1 Chloroflexota bacterium
GGGACGGTCTGGTATCCCACGTTCGGGAATGACACGGTCCTTCGAATCAAGCCGTGACCGTCGGCCCGATGGATCGGGCACCCACCATCAGCGCGCCCCGCTGACTTTGAATTCAGCGGGGCGCGCCGTCCTCTGGCCCGAAAGACCTGGCGCATCCGGGTTTGGAGGTCCTCAATCCTTGTCGGGCAATCAGCGGTCCGGTCGGTCTCGACCGGCTCTACTTTGGCTCCTATTCACACGTCGTATCAGGGCAGGGCGAAGATCGACCGGGGCTTGGCCGCAGGGTCTGGCGAACACGGTGGCCGAAGTGGTGCCCGCTCTCTGGGTCAGGTGGGTCAACTTGGGCGGATGGATCACGCCGTCGTCCGAGAGGCGCACGCGAGTTCAAGTCTTGGTGCGCAAACTCGGAGCTATCGACAGGTGGAGCTGCGTGAAGTCGTTCGGGGCGAGGGTCGTCACGGGAGGTCAATGGTAGCCCGGAGCAGGCCGCGGGACTCAGTGCGACACGGCGCCGCACCACGCGACGTAACACACGCATGGTCTGCGGCAATCGCGAGCCGTCTGGTGTCAAGGCAAGGGCAGCCGCCAGATGGCGTTCGCGTCATGTGCGCTGATCCAGAGGACATTGTCCGCGCAGGCGACGCTTCCGTCGTCGGTCGGCGGGCCGTAGCGAGCCACGACCCTATTTGCTACCGGGTCGATGCGCGCGACCAGCTCGTCGGTGACCCGAGCCCACACCGCGCCGCAGCCGACCGCGATGTCACCGCCGTCGACCGGGGTCGAGGACACGGCGATCGTCGCGTCTACGGAGTTGGTCTGCGGGTCGATCCGTGACACCGTTCCGTCGGTCTGGTTCAAGACCCACACGGAGCCCTCGCCGAGCGCCACGAAGCGCGGCCCCGAACGCGTCCCGAGCGCAATGAGGGCGACGATCGATCCATCCGCCGGGGACATACGAAGCAGCGCGTCTCTGCCCTGGTCGGCGATCCACACCCCGCCGTATCCGGCCCTCACCCCGCCGAAGTCCTTGTCGGGCGGATGCTGGCCTTGCGGATCCTCCGGCGGCATTGGGAACGTCGCAGTGACCGCGTTCGTCGTCGGATCGACCTTCACGAGGACCCTCCCGGGGGCCCGGGAGATGAGCCAGACGGCTCCGTCGCCTGCCCCAACGGAGCTCTCGCACTGGAGGTCGGGGACCTTCAGCGGGATGGTGGCGACAACCTTGCCCGTGGCTTGATCGATGCGCACGAGGGATGGCGAACCTCTTACAGAGGCGCCGGTCCAGACGGACCCGAACGCAACATCGAAGTCGAGGCATAGACCTGTCGGCACGGGGATGGAGCTGAGCACGGACCCATCGCGTCCATCGAGTCGTTCGACCCCTGAGTCCCCTGCGGCCCACGCGAATCCATCGGCGACCGCCATCCAGTCAGCGGTCACCGCCTGCCGCGTTGCTCCAACATTTTCGATCGACTGGGCCGCGACCAGAGACTCCGGGGGCGTCGACGGTGCGGCGGTTGGCGACGGCGCGGCGGTTGTCGGCGCTGGTGTTGGAGCCTGGCTGGTGCCGCAACCAGCCATCGACCCCGCTACAACGATAACCACCGCGAAGCGCACGTGGCGCAACGGGCGACGGCGTCGGTTCTCCTTCGCCGAAGCTGGGACGTCGACGGGCTTGCGAACGAGGTCGGTACCGACGACGGTGTCGGCGTCGATGCGAGCGATGGCGGACCACGGCACCGGGGCGCCTGTGACTTGGTCGCCCGGCTTGCAGGTCACTTCGTGCTACCGGGGTGATACACCTCGGCAGCGTTCGTATCGCCGCCGGCGTCCGTCTCGCCACCGGCCACGAGCACCGTCCCGTCATGAAGGAGGGTGGCGGTGGCGCCGACTCCGAAGGTGATGCTCCCCGCGTTCATGTAATCCCATGATCCCGTGGCGGGATCGTAGAGCTCGACGTCTCGGTCCGCGAACGTGCTGAGGACGGTGCCGTCACGCAAGAGTGTGGCCGTGACGAAGCCTCCGAGGTCGGGGAACGGAACGTCAGCCCAGACCCCAGTGCCCGGGTCGTACAGATTGACGAGTTCCGACTCTCCGTACTCGACGAGCACCTTGCCGTCTGCCAGGAGCGTAGCGCCCTGGTCCGTGAAAGGCCCATCCGTGCTCCCGGTGGCGGTCCAGACTCCCCTGAGTGGGTGGTACAGCTCGGCGGTATCCAGGGGCTCCGGCCCACGTTCGTCTCCCCCAGGGTTGGCGTTGCGATAGCCGCCGACCACAAGCACCGTGCCGTCGGGCAGGAGCGTGGCCGTGTGGTCGCGGCGCGACGTGGACATGGTCCCCGTTGCGCTCCACGTCCCGCTGCTCGGGTCGTACAGCTCGGCCGAGGCCACGATCTCAGGACCGCCGCCGATGCCAGGTGGCTTGGTGATGTCGAAGCCGCCCGTCACGAGGACCTTCCCATCCGGGAGGAGCGTCGCCGTGTGGCCGGAGCGTGCAGCGGCCATGTTCCCTGTGACGGTCCACGTCCCGGTCCCAGGGTCGTACAGCTCGGCCGAGGCATTCAAGTCGTTGCCGCCACCCGCCACGAGGACCTTGCCACTCGGCAGGAGCGTGGCCGTGTGACCGGAGCGCGGCGTGACCATGGTCCCGGTGGCGGTCCACGTCCCGGTGTTTGGGTCGTACAGCTCGGCCGAGGCCAGCGCGACATTGCCGGACTTCCCACCTGCCACGAGGACCTTCCCATCCGGCAGGAGCGTCGCCGTGTGGCCGGAGCGTGGAGTGGCCATCGTCCCGGTGGCGGTCCACCCGGTGGACATGGCCGCGACCCCCGCCGGCGGCGCGAGCTCGAAGAGGTCCGCGGGCTGTTCACCGAACTCGAGGTCGGTCACCTCGATCGTCTCGATCGCCTGGGACAAGTCGATCGCCTGGGGCAAGGCCGGGAAGGGTTGGCGACCGACGCCCTGGAAGGCCGCGTTCTGGACCAGGCCCCGGCTGCGCAGGATCAGCCGCGTCTCGACGTCGATCCAGAGGTCCCAGCCGGCGCACGTGACATGGAACGTGGGCCGTCCCGCGACGGACTCGGTGGCGACGTACGTCCAGCCCGATGCCGCGGTGCCGTCGCCGACCTCGCCCTGGTCCCGGGTCACCCCGCAGCCTGGCTGGTTGTCTGGGCCGCCGCCATCCATCTCGGCGAGAAGGAACACCCTGGGGTCCCCGGAGATCACTCCGGCCTGCTCGACCCATTCCTTCGTGGACCCGACGGTCGCCAGCTGACCCATCGTGGTCCCGCTGAGGATCTCGTAGGTGTCGGGCTCCGGCGCATCCGGCGTCGCATAGTGCTCGAATCGGACGGCGCCTGATCGATCGACGTAGATCCGGCCCTTCACGGAGCCGTCGGTGAGCGTCGTGATCGCCACGGGCGGCAGGTCCGGCATGCGGTCGTAGGTCGAGAGGACGAACGCCGCTATGTCGGCCGGGGGCGTGAGGTCGAGGTGCGGGGTCGTGTCACGCTGGAGGAGTCGCCAGGCGCCGACGGCCGCGGCACTCGCGAGCGCCAGTGCGAGCAACAGGGCCGCGGCGATGAGCAGGCTCCGTCGGGCCCCGACGGGATCGGCATCCGAGAGCGCGCCCAGGAACGACGGCAGCGCTCGCCGCTGCGAGGCGCTCTCGACGGCGTCCATGACCCGCCGCGGGAGACCGGCCTGGGCCTGGGCCGGGAGATGGGCGCGGAGCGCGGCAGCGATCTGGGCGTCGCTCAGGCGTCGGTCGTTCATGCCTCGGCCTCCATCGCTCGCTCAAGCGCGCGGCGGGCCGCGTGGAGCCGCCATTTGGCTGTCCCGGTCGGGATGCCCAGGGTGCGGGCGATCTCGGCGACCGGCCGCTCCTCGACGTGATGGAGGGCCAGGATCGCCCGCTCGTCGGGTCGGAGTCGATCGAAGGCCCGGCCGATCGCGTCGTTTTCCGCCACGTCGTCGATCGCGGTGCGGGCGTATGGGTCGGGCGCCGGCTCGTAGGGCGCCGGCGGGCTGTCGTCGGGTGAGGGCGATCCAATCGTGATCTCGCGCAGGCGGACCCGATGGCGGCGCCCCATCCGGGCCGCATTCGCGACGATCCGGTTGAGCCAGCCGTCGAAGGCGTACGGATCGCGCAGCCGGGGCAGCTTCCGCCACGCCGCAACGAAGGCGTCCTGGGTTGCGTCCGCCGCGTCCGCGTCATTGAGGAGGATCGACCAGGCGAGGCGGTAGCAGCGGTCGATCCGCGTCGCGACGAGCGTGTCGAAGGCCGTGGCATCCCCGAGGCGGGCGCGGCGGACCAACGCTTCGTCTGGCGACATCGTCGCGTCCTGTGCCGCTGTAACGGTCTCCACGGACATCCCTTGGTCGTGCCGCACTCAGTGTGGCCTCACCCGTCCAGATGCCGCCCGGCTGCCGCCGGTTGGGTCGCAGTCGGTTCGATCCAGCTCGCCCTCGACTACGTACTTACGTCGACGAGCCGAAAGACATGGCGCGCGCCAGAGATCCCCTTCAACTCGTGGGTCCCTGCGTCTTCGAGGATCAGACCGGAGCCCTCGAGCAACTCGCTCGTCGTCGACGAGACGAGCACCTCGTCGGGACCGGCGAGCGAGAGGATCCGGGCAGCCGCGTGGACCGCGATGCCCCGCGCGTCTCCGCCCGAGAATTCGACTTCGCCCGTATGGACGCCGACGCGGATGTGCAGCTCGAGGCCGCGGGCCGATCGTGTCATCGCCGCAGCGCAACGGACGGCGCGCGTGGCACTGTCGAAGATCGCCAGGAACCCGTCGCCCGTCGTCTTGACCTCGCGGCCTCGGTACACGTTCAACTCTTCCCGGAAGCGGGCGTTGTGGGCCGCCAGGAGGGCATGCCAGGCCTCGTCTCCCATCCGTTCAAGGGTGGTGGTCGAGTCGACGATGTCCGTGAACATGACCGTCGCCAGAGCCCGCTCACCCGCCTCACCAAGCGCGGCACGTTGCGCGCGAGCGCTGCCACTCCAGTCGAGGCTCACCCAGGGCTCATCGCCCAACACCCACTTGTCATGACCCGGCGGGACCTCGAAGACGGCGTTCGGCCCGATGTCGAGCGTCTCGCCGTCGTCCATGACGATGTGCAGTGCGCCGGAGATCGTGTAACCGAGATGACGCATCTGGCAGCTTGGCGTCCCGAACATCGGCCCCATGTCCGTCGACCAGCGCCAGCCGGGCTCGAAGGTGCAGTGACCGACCGTGACATCGTCGAGGCCGACCGTCTCGAACCGCACCTTCGGCATCGTTTGGACGTGATCAGGGGTCGCGAAGTTCTTTGATTGCAGGCGGGGCATTTCAATGACGCTCCATCGATGACGAGCGAACCGGGTGGCTGCATGATGCGCCTCCTGCGCTTCAGCAGGCAGATCAGGAGTTCGTGCGCAAACTCGGTCTGTTGGGACTCGTCAACCGGTCCACCGGTATGTCCGCTGGGTAGAGCCGCTCAGCCACGTCCCACAGGCGTCGCTCGGTCAGCGGGTCTCGAGAAACTCGAGCACACGCTGCCGGAGGAGCGCAGCAGCGGTCGCGTCGTACGAGGGTAGGCCGGCGTCGGCGAACAGGTGCTGGTCACCGGGGTAGAGAAACAGCTCCGCGTGTATAGCTGACTCGACGAGTGCGCGGGCGGCGTCGAGGTCGCCCTCGTCCACGAACCACGGGTCTGCGTCCATCGCGTGGACCTGCACCGGCACATCCGTCGGCCACGAAGACCCGAACTCCGACACCGGTACACAGGAGTGGAACAGCAGCGCACCGCGCGCTCCGGGGCGGGTTTGCGCGAGCTTCTGCGCCGGCAACACCCCGAGCGAGAAGCCGGCATAGACAAGCTCCGCCGAGAGGCCCTCCGCCGTGCGCACCCCGCGCTCGATGACCTCGCCGAACCCGATCTCGCCGGCGTACGCCACCCCCTCGTCGAGAGTGTCGAAGGTACGGCCGTCGTAGAGGTCCGGAGCGTGCACCGTGTGCCCGGCTCGGCGCAGCTCGTCGGCGAAGGCGAGGAACCCTGTCGTCTGGCCCTGTGCGTGGTGGAATAGCAGCACTTCAGCCATGTCGCTCCCTGTCCTGCGCGCCACCCGCGGGCGCCAACGAACCACTGCTCACCGCCCGAAGAGCACCGTTGCTCACCACGTCGGCGTGCTGGCGGAGGCGCCCGCTCAGCCCTGTCGCCACTCGCCGCGAATCGGGACTGCCGGCTCCCGAGTTGCTCGACGCCTACGCGGGCGGGCCGTCCGGCACCACGCCGAGCTGCTGCATCATCGCCAGTGCATCGATGACACCCCAGTGCTCGTGCACCAGACCGTCGCCCAGGCGAAAGATGTCGATGAGCTGCACGTCGACGCGCTTGCCGGTTGCCGGGATCCCCATGAACTCACCCTGGTGAGTCCCCGTGGCCCTCAATCGCGCGACGACCTTGTCACCGCTAGCCAGGACGTCTTCCACATTCAGGCGCAGGTCGGGGAACGCTGCGATGTACATCCGGAAGAAGGTCTTGACTCCCTCTTTCGTCGGCGCAAGGCCCGGGGTCTCCTCGTGCTCGACGAAATCGTCGGCCAGGAACTCGGCGAATCCGTCGACATCGCCGGCGCTGAGCAAGTCGTACAAACGTCGCACCGTGGCCGCGTGATCCATCGTGCTCCTCTTTCGACGGTCTGGGGTCGTTGAGTGTACGACAGGCCGGCCGGGGAGCGACCGGCCCGGGCACGCACGTACGACAACGGTCTGTGCTTCCGAGCTCTTCCTCGTCAGCGAGTTTTGAGTCGCCAGGCGCTGAGCGGGACCCATACTGGGTAAGCGTCCCCTCCAGGTGGCGCCATGGCGGGTGGACATGGACACCGATCTCGTGGTTCGGGCCCAGCACGGCGACGAAGAGGCCTTCGCGAGCCTCGCCGTCGCCGTTGGAACGGGGATCGGGAGGCCGGCCTCCTTGACCGCCAGGACTGCGGCCAGGAAGACGAGTGCAGGGAGGTCCAAGCGGCTCAGCCAGCCGCCGGGCCATCGGCCCGATCGAAGCCCGAGGCGAAGGCGACGAGCAGAACGGAGGCGCCCAGCGCCGCCGCGGCCGACGCGGCGAGACCGAACCAGATCAGGATCGTCAGCTCGTTGTCGGTCAGCGCCTGCGACAGGCCGAACAGGTCGCCGAAGGCCCGGATCCCGAATCCGAACACGATCGCGAGCGCACCGATCGTGACCAACCGCCACGTCCGTCCGGCGCGCCGAGCGCCGATCAAGCCAAGCCACACCCACAGGGCGAGGACCGCCAGGCCCGCCACCAAACCCAGCACGTTATAGGCCAGCAGGAGCGTGTCGGGCGCCGCCTGACCCGCGAACGTCTGGATCGTGAGGAGGTCGTCGACGAGCACCAGCGCGAGCGCTCCAGCGACAGCCATGAAGACGAGGCGACCGAGCGGGCGACCCGGGGCAGCCAGTGCCACCAGTCCCAGCCCGATCTGCACCAGGCCGGCGACCTGGAGGGCAACCAGGGGAACCTGCACGGCGAGCCCCCGGGCCACGATCTCCAGCGCGATCGCGCCGTCATTTGATGGGGGTCCGGCGAGCGCATCCAGGACGTCCCGGCCGAAGAGCCGGACCAGCTCCGCCGCCGCGAGCGCAATGCCACCCTGGAGCAACCACGATCCCGCGCGGCCGTTGGCGCGACGCCCGATGATCATCGCGGCCGGCAGCAACATGGCCGCGGCACCGACCACGACCGACTCGAGCAGGCCGGCGATGTCCGTACCGGACAACTCGAACGACTGGATCCGGTTCCAGGTCCGAAACCCCACGTCGAGCACGGCGAGCCCCACGAATAACCAGGCCGGCGCCGGGACCCGGGCGGGCCACGCCGGCAGATGGAGCGTGCCGACGATCAGGTTCCTGGGATCGTCCGACTCGTCGACCCGGCCGGGTCGACGATCTTCGACCTTCACGACAAACCTCCGGCCAGCGGCGACGCCCCGACGGCTTCGACCCGCTCAGCCGTCAGATCGTAACCCCTGGTCTCCCGCCCGATGCCGCCTCAGGACCGGCGGAGCAGATCCAGCAGCTCCGAAAGGTGGGCGTGGGCCATGCATACGACCGTATCGGCCCCGCCGTAGTAGATGGTCAGCCGGTCCGCCGGCGCGTCCAGCAGGGCTGCACATGGGAAGACGACGTTGGGCACATCGCCGACCTGCTCGTAGGGCACCTGCGGCGAAAGGAGGTACTCGCGGGCCCGCGCCACGACCTTCCAGGGCTGATCGAGATCGAGCAGGGCGACGCCCATCGAGTAGACGAAGCCGTTGCAGGACGTCAGGACGCCGTGGTAGATGAGCAGCCAGCCTTCGTCCGTCTCGATCGGCGTCGGCCCGGGGCCGACCTTCGTGGACTGCCAGGTCCAGGGCTCCGGGGCCATGACGTGACGGTGACGGCCCCAGTGCACGAGGTCCGGACTCTCCGAGAAGAAGATGTCGCCGAAGGGCGTGTGGCCGTTGTCGCTGGGCCGGCTGAGCAGCGCATAGGCGCCGCCGATCCGGCGCGGAAAGAGCACGCCGTTGCGATTGAAGGGGAGGACGGCATTGTCGAGCTGCTGGAACGTCTTGAAGTCGTGGGTATAGCCAAGCCCGACCGTGGGCCCGTGATAGCCGTTGCACCAGGTCATGTACCAGCGGTCCTCGAGCCACGTCACCCGCGGGTCGTAGGCGTGTTCGAAGGTGCCCTGGATCTCCGTCACCCGGTCGTCGCCGGCCTCGAAGCGGATCGGCTGCGGGTCGAGCTGCCAGGTCACCCCGTCGGCGCTCCGGCCGGCATGGAGGTCCATCGTCCGGACGACGTCATCGACCCGGAAGACACCGGCAAAACCACCGCCGAAGGGCACAACCGCCGAATTGAAGATGCTGTTCGAACGGGCCAGATGATGCCGCCCGATGATCGGGTTGCGGCTTGACCGCCAGACGAGATCGGAGCTGCCGACGGGCGGCTCCTCCCAGGGGATCGGCGCGGAGCCGCCCGGTCCAACCACGCTCATCGCCCGCCGCCCGTTGCCCCGGCCACCGCGTCGGCTCGCGAGGCCGCGGCGAGCGACGCCCAGTACCGCCCGCTGTCGCGAACACGCCGCTCCAGCGTCTCGAAGTCCACGTGGACCAGCCCGAAGCGATAGCCGTACCCGTCGTGCCACTCGAAGTTGTCGAGAAGCGACCAGGCGAAGTAGCCGCGCAGGGGGACCCCCAGCTCGATCGCCCGGTGGGCAGCGGCCACGTGGCGGGCGAGGTAGCTGACCCGATCCGGGTCGCGGGTTGGGTCCGCCGGGTCGAGCTCGTAGGCGGCGCCATTCTCGGTCACGTAGAGCGGCAGGTCAGCAGTCCGCGATCGGACGAACAGGAGCACGTCGGTCAGCCCCTCCGGGTTGACCTCCCAGCCCATCGCAGTGCACTCCGGGAATTGCGCCGGCGGCTCGACGGCCGGGAGGAGGGGCGACTGAGGCCGCCGGCGCGTGTAGTAGTTGACGCCCAGGAAGTCGATCGGGGTGGCGATGAGCTCGCGGTCGCCGGGCAGGATCTCGTCCTGCCGCCAGGCCCAGGATCGGCCGCCGGCGACCGGATAGTCGCGGCCCGCGATCGGATCGAGGAACCATGAGTTCATCTGCTCGCTGGCGATGGCGGCTGCCTCCAGGTCCAGCAGGCGGTCGCTGACCGGCGCGAGCGACTCGAAGTTGAGGACGATCCCGGCAGGGATCCCCGGCGCGGCGGCCCGGATCGCCTGCATCGCCAGCCCGTGGCCCACGAGCAGGTGGTGGGCAGCCGCCCCGGCCGCTGCCGGGTCCGTCCGCCCCGGCGCGTGGAGCCCGGTCGCGTAGCCGAGATGCGCGGGGCACCACGGCTCGTTGATCGTCGCGATCGAGGCCAGACGGTCGCCGAGGCGGCGGGCGACGATATCGGCATAGGCGGCGAACGCCTCGGCCGTCGAACGCACCGGCCAGCCACCGCGATCTTCGAGGGCCTGGGGCAGGTCCCAGTGGTAGAGGGTCAGGTGGGGCGCGATGGCCTTGCCCAGCAGCTCATCGACGAGGCGGTCATAGAAGTCAAGGCCGGCCCGGTTGAGCGCGCCCGTTCCGTCCGGGAGCACGCGCGGCCAGGACACCGAGAAGCGGTACGCGTCGAGGCCCAGCTCAGCCACCAGGGCAACGTCCTCGCGGTAGCGGTGGTAGTGGTCGCAGGCGACATCACCGGTGTCGCCATTCCGGACCCGGCCCGGCGCGTGGGCAAAGCGATCCCAGATGCTCTCACCTCGCCCGTCGGCCTGGAAGCCGCCCTCGACCTGGTAGGCCGCCGTAGCGGCGCCCCACACGAACCCTGCCGGGAATTCCTGCCTGGGCACGTCGCCTCCTCGTGGACTTGGGAGCGCTTTCACCGGAATGCGCGATGAGCGTACACCATTCATGGCCGAATCGCTCTTGACAAGCGGGGTATGGATCGGTACGTTGGAAGCGCTTCCACTGCCGCCCGGAGCGTGTTGCGGATGGTCAGAACGATCGACGAGCTTGCCGAGTTGAGCGGCGTGTCGCGGGCCACGGTCTCGCGCGTGCTCAACAACGGCTCCGTGTCGGACGCGACGCGCCAGCGGGTCCAGGCCGTCGTGGACCGCACCAACTTCCGACCAAACCCGGCGGCCCGCTCCCTTGCCTCCGGACGGTCCGGCGTCGTCGGCGTCGTGATGCACATCGACTCGCACCTTCTCTTCCGCGACCCGTATTTCTCGCAGCTCCTGCAGGGGATGAGCGACGCCCTGGCGGACGGCTCGGCCGGGATGATGCTCTGGCTGGGGAACTGCTCCAAGGAAGAGACGCTCGACCGAATCCTGGGGATCCGGCTGCTGGACGGAGTGATCGTGACGGCCCACGACCTCGACGATCCGCTCGTCGATGGGCTGCTCGCATCCCGCCTGCCCACGGTCCTGATCGGTCATCGCAGCGCGGACCGGACGGCGAGCTACGTGGACGTGGACCACGTGCACGCGGCCGATGCCATGACCACCCATCTCCTCGAGACCGGGCGGCGGCGGGTCGGCCACATCACCGGGATGCGCGGGACCGTCACCGGCGAGGACCGCCTCACGGGCTACCGCCGGGCGATGCATCGCGCCCGCCTGGCCATCGACGACCTGGTTGTCGATGGGGACTTCAACGAACCGTCCGGTGCCGCGGGCGCGGCCGTGCTCCTCGATCACGGCGTGGACGCCATCTTCTGCGCCAACGACGCGACCGCCGTGGGGGCCCTGCGGGTGATCCGCGAGCGCGGGCTGCGGGTCCCCGAGGACGTCGCGCTGGCCGGGTTCGACGACCTCGACTTCGCGGCCCACCTCGACCCGCCGCTCACGACGGTCCGCCAGGGCGTCCGGGAACAGGGCGCCCAGGCAGTCAGCAGCCTGTTCCAGCTCGTGAGGGACCGCGACGGCGCGCCCCGCCGCGTGATCCTGCCGACCGAACTCGTCATCCGGCAGTCGACCGTGGGAGGTGTGCCGCGCGCTTAAGAGGTTCGATCGCTTCAACCACTGGTGGAAGCCAACCGCAGGAACGAAGGAGGAGATCACCCATGGGAAACAAGCAGAGGCTCGTCGCCCTGCTCGCGGTTCTGAGCCTTGTCACGGCAGCGTGCGGGAGCAGTGCTACCCCGGCGCCAGGCCAATCTGCCCAACCTGGGGCCTCGTCTGCGGTCGCGCCCGCGTCCGCGTCCGCCGCCCCATCGACCGCGGCCGACGTCACGAGCTATCCGAGGAACGAGACGCTCTACACGAGCGGCAAGCAATACGGCGCTCCGTCCACCTGGAATCCACTCGACCCGAACGCGGCGATGGGAACCGTTGGCCTCCAGTACGAGACCCTCTTCCTGTACGACCCGCTCAAGGACGCCTTCACGCCGTGGCTGGCTGACAGCGGGACGTGGACCGATCCGAACACCTATACGATCAAGATCCGCCAGGGGGTCAAGTGGTCTGACGGCCAGGACTTCACGGCGGACGATGTGGCCTTCACGATCGGCCTCGCGACGTCGATCAAGGCCCTCGGCTCCAACCTCGCCGACTTCGGGACCACCGCCACGGCACCGGATGCCTCCACGGTCGTGGTCAAGTTCACCAAGCCGGCCTACCAGGAATGGTCAACGTGGACCTATAACAGCCCGATCGTTCCCAAGCACATCTGGTCGGACAAGGCCAACGAGGACATCCTCAAGGTCACGAACGAGAATGGCGTCGGAACGGGCCCGTACATGTACAAGACCCATGCCGATGACCGCATGGTCTGGGTCAAGAACGACAACTGGTGGGGCATCGCGGCCGGCCACCCGGTCGCTCCGAAGTACATCGTCGACATCGTCAACGGTGCCAACAGCACGGCCCTGGGCATGGTCCTCCAGGGTGGCCTCGACCTGAGCAACAACTTCCTGCCCGGCGTCGCCGAGCTCGTCAATCGCGGCTACGTCCAGACCTACTTCCCGACGGCGCCGTACATGTTGTCGGCCAACACGGCCTGGCTCGTGCCGAACACGAAGAAGGCTCCGCTCAATGACCCGCAGTTCCGGATCGCGATCGCTGACTCGATCAACGTCGGCGACGTCATCTCCAAGGACTACGGTGGCATCGTCGCGGCGGCCAATCCGACCGGCCTGCTCCCCTCCTGGGACAAGTACATCGACAAGAGTGTCGTCGCGCAGCTCGGGCCCAAGTTCGACGTGGCAAAGGCCAAGTCGGTCCTGGCCGCGGCTGGCTACAAGGCCGGCAGCGACGGGTTCGTCACGAACAAGGACGGCTCGCCGATCAAGCTGACGATCTCCGTCCCGACCGGCTGGTCCGACTGGGAGGTCGCTCGAGACATCATCATCAGCAGCCTGAAGGCCGTCGGCATCAACGCCGAGTCGAAGGCACTCGATTACAACGGCGTGGTCGCAGCCCGCAACGGCGGCGATTTCGACCTGATCATCAACAACGACGTTCAGCTCGGCAATACGCCGTGGAACTACTACGACTACATCTTCCATATGCCGCTCCAGACAGGCGCAGCCAAGAACCGGAACTTCGAGAACTATGAGAATCCGGCCGCCTGGACCCTGGTGCAGCAACTGGACAAGACGGCGGTCACCGACGTCCCGACCATGCAGTCGATCACGAGCCAGCTCCAGAAGATCCAGCTCACCGACGAGCCGATCATCCCGATGTGGTACAACGGGCTCTGGTCGCAGGTCAGCAACGCTGTCTGGACCAACTGGCCAAGCTCTGCTGATACGGCCAGCCACTACCTCCCGTCCACGTGGACTGGCTACTGGCAGATGGGCGCAGTCATGATGCTCACCCAGCTCAAGCTGGCCCCGACCCCATAGCGTCGGACAACGAATCGGCCGCTCCTTCCGCTGTGTGGAGGGAGCGGCCCTTCTTCGAAGTCGTAGTTCCCGGCCAGGAGATCGAGTGCGACGCTACTTCGGACGCAAGCTGATCGTCTACGGGCTGACGTTCTTCATCGCGGCGACGATCGACTGGTTGATCCCCCGGTTCATGCCCGGCGATCCCGTCCAGAGCCTGGTAAGCCGCCAGGGCTTCGGCCTGAGCGCGGACAGCGCCCAGGCGTTGGCCGACTACTACAACCGGCTTTTCGGCCTCGGTCTGCCGATCTGGCAGCAATACCTGAACTTCTGGGTGGCTCTCCTCCACGGGGACCTCGGGCGGAGCGTCTACCTGACGGGCCGGCCTGTGACGAGCGTGATCCTGAGTGCCGTCCCCTACACCCTTGCCCTGGTGGTCCCGTCGATCCTCCTGAGCTGGTGGGTGGGCAACAACTTCGGGGCGTTGGCGGCCCGCCGAAAGTGGCTGGACAACACGATCCTGCCAGTCGGCTACGTGCTCACAGCCACCCCCTACATGTGGCTGGCGATCCTGCTCGCCTGGGTCCTGGGTTTCATCTTCAACGTCTTCCCGATCGCCGGTGGATACAGCTTCTCGCTCGAGCCGTCGTTCACCTGGGCCTTCATCGGGAGCCTCTTCTCGCACTGGTTCCTGCCGTTCATCTCCCTCTTCCTGGTGGGGCTCGGCGGCTGGGCCATCGGCATGCGGAACATGATCATCTACGAGCTCGACGCGGACTACTCCCGCTATCTCGAAGCGCTCGGCGCGCCGAGCCGGCTGGTCCGCAAGTACGCCTTCCGGAACGCGATGCTGCCGCAGATCACCGGCCTGGCCCTGAGCCTCGGCGTGGTCGTAGCCGGCGCTCTCGTGACCGAGATCGTGTTCTCCTACCCAGGGCTGGGCAAGCTGCTGCTGGCCTCGATCCAGAACGAGGACTTCTTCCTGCTCCAGGGCATCTTCCTGTTCATCATCGTGGGCGTGCTCGTGGCCAACTTCATCGTCGACATCGCCTACGTCGCCGTCGACCCTCGAACGCGCGTCTCGATGAGCGGAGAAGGTTCGTGACGACGCAGGCCGGGACGGGAGCCCTTCAATCGCCGGACCCGAGCCAGGCGCCCGTCGGAGCACCGACACTGCCCGGGGCCATGCCGGCCCGCGGGCGGCCCGCTCCCCGACCGATGAGCCGCCGCGGCGAAGTCCTGTACTTCGCGGTGCGCACCAAGAAGGTGATCATCGGGCTCACGATCATTGCCTTCTTCCTCATCCTCGCCGTCATCGGGCCGATCATCAGGCCGGGAGATCCAGACGCGCTGATCGGGCCCCTGGGCATGCCGCCTTCGGGCGACTACTGGTTCGGGACCACCTCCTTCGGGCAGGACGTCTTCGCCCAGTTCGTGTCCAGCCTCCGTTCGACATTCCTGGTCGGGTTGCTCGGGGGCGGCCTGGCCGGGATCATCGGGATGACCGTCGGGTTCGTTGCCGGGTATCGTGGCGGCGTCGTCGACGAGATCCTGAACATGATCACGAACGTTGTCCTGGTGATCCCGACCCTGGCCCTCCTCCTCGTCGCGGCGGCCTACCTGACCGCCCGCGGCGTCGTGGTCGAGGCCATGTTCATCGGTCTCACGTCGTGGCCCTGGGCCGCCCGGGCAATCCGCGCCCAGACGTTCTCGCTGCGGTCACGGGAATTCGTGAACCTGGCCCGAATGAGCGGCGTGCGCAGCCTCCGGATCGTGTTCAGTGAGATCGCTCCGAACATGAGCTCGTACCTGTTCCTGACGTTCATCCTGCTGTTCGGTGGGGCGATCCTCATCGCGGCCACGCTGGACTTCATCGGGCTCGGTCCCACGACCGGGTCGTCGCTCGGCCTGATGATGTACAACGCGGTCGCGTGGAGCGCCCTGCAGCTCGGCTTGTGGTGGTGGTTCGTCCCGCCAGGTGTGGCGATCACCGCCATTGTCGGTGCGCTCTACATCACCAATGTCGGCCTCGACGAGGTCTTCAACCCGAGACTGAGGAACACGTGAGTCTCCAGGTCACGGATCTGCGCGTCTACTACCGAACCCTCGCGGGCGACGTCCAGGCCCTCGACGGGGTCACCTTCGGCATCGCCGACGGCGAGATCATGGGCCTGGCAGGCGAGTCCGGCTGCGGCAAGTCGACCCTCGGCAACAGCCTCATCCGGATGGAGGGGCGGATGCGCCACGTGGGCGGGACGGTCACGCTCGACGGGGTCCCGCTCCCGATCGACGACCAGGACGAGATGAACCATTTCCGGTTCGCCGAGGTCTCGATCATCCCCCAGTACGCCATGAGCGCCCTGAACCCGACACGCAAGATCGGGAAGATGGTGGGGGAGCTCCTTGCAACGCGCGGCGTGCGCCTCCGCGACGCCCGCGAAGAGCTCGAGCGCCGGATCGTCCTCGTGGGGCTCAGCCCGGACGTCCTGGAGCGATACCCGATCGAGCTGTCCGGCGGGATGAAGCAGCGGATGGTGATGGTGCTCTCGACGCTCCTGGACCCGTCGCTCCTGATCGCCGACGAGATCACGTCGGCCCTCGACGTGTCGAGCCAGCGCGCGGTCGCCCAGACGCTCGTCGAGTTCCGCGACCGGGGCTTCGTCAAGAGCATGATCGTGGTCACGCATGACGTCTCGATCCTCTACCAGATCTCGAACACGCTGGCGATCATGTACGCCGGCAAGCTGGCCGAGAAAGCCCCGACCGACGTGATGATGTCGCGGCCGCGACATCCCTACACGCGCCTGCTCATCTCGTCGCTCCCTGAGATCGGGGTGCGGTTCGAGGAGCAGCGCCTGACGGGGATCCCCGGGACGCCGCCGTC
>JADGQK010000016.1 GCA_017881915.1 Chloroflexota bacterium
CGCAAGCTGGCCAAGCAGCTTGAGTCCGCGGCGAAGGACCGGGCCCACTTCGCCGTGATCATCGGCGACGAGCTGGCCGATGGAAACGTCCAGCTCAAGGACCTCGATGCCGGCTCGCAGCAACTCGTCCCGCTCGCCGATCTCGCCCGGAAACTGGCCAGTGGCGACCGGTCTCACCACCACGGCGGGGGCGAGGGCTGAGCGGCTCGCTCAGGCTGCCGAACAGAACGACTACGATACGTTTGCCATGAGCGATTCGACCCCCAGCTTCGCCACGCCCTACCGGACGCATACCTGCGGCGAGCTGCGGGCGAGTGATTCGGGGGTCCCGGCCCGCCTCGCCGGCTGGGTCCACCGCCGGCGCGACCACGGTCAACTGATCTTCCTTGACCTGCGTGACCGCTACGGGATCACCCAGGTGATCGTCGACGCCACCCAGGCGCCGCTGGCCCACGCCGCGGCCAGCCGGCTGCGCAACGAGTTCGTGGTGAGCGTGTCGGGGACCGTCGCGCTGCGCCTGGAGGGCACCGGGAATGCCCGCCTGGCGACGGGTGCGATCGAGCTTCGGGCGAGCGAGGTCGAGATCCTGGCCGAGGCGAAGACGCCGCCCTTCTACATCAACGAGCCGGATGCCCCGATCGACGAGGCGCTGCGCCTGCGCTACCGCTACCTGGACATCCGCCGGGAACCGATGCTGCGCCGCCTGCTGCTCCGCTCGAGGCTCGTCCAGGCGATCCGCGAGATCCACCACGAGCACGGGTTCGTCGAGATCGAGACACCCAACCTGATCCGCTCGACGCCCGAGGGCGCGCGTGATTTCATCGTTCCCTCGCGGCTCAAACCGGGCACGGTCTACGCCCTGCCCCAAAGCCCCCAGCAGCTCAAGCAGCTGCTGATGGTCGGGGGGCTCGACCGCTACTTCCAGATCGCCCGGTGCTACCGCGACGAGGACCTCCGGGGCGATCGCCAGCCGGAGTTCACCCAGCTTGACCTGGAGATGAGCTTCGTCGACGAGGCGGCCGTGATCGGCTTCGTGGAGGACGTGGCGATCCGGGTGATGGCCGCCGTCGTTCCCGATCGGCCGTTGCTCCAGGTGCCGTTCCCGCGGCTGACCTTCGCGGAGGCGATCGAACGCTTCGGTTCGGACAAGCCTGACCTGCGCTTCGGAATGGAGCTGGTCGATCTCGCCCCGGCGCTGACTGACCCGAGCGGTGACCCCGGGTCCGGCTTCCGCGTGTTCGACGAGGCGCTCGCTGGCGGCGGTCGGGTGGGGGCCATCGTGGCGCCCGGGTTGGCCACGGCCAGCCGCTCACAGACCGACGAGCTGGCCGAGCTAGCCCGGGGTTACGGAGCGAAGGGGCTTGTCTGGCTGGCGGTCGAGGCCGACGGCTCGATCCGTTCGTCGATCGCCAAGTTCCTCGGGCCGGAACGCACGGCCTCCGTCGTTGCCCGGACGGGGGCGACGCCGGGCGACCTCGTCCTCGTGATCGCCGACCGTCCCGAGGTCACCGCCGACATCCTGGGCCGTCTCCGATCGGAGCTCGGCAGCCGGCTTGGCCTGGCCGATCCGAACGTCTTCGCATACTGCTGGATCACCCAGTTCCCGATGTACAAGTGGGACAAGCAGAATCGGCGCTGGGACGCCACCCACAACCCGTTCAGCGGGGTCCGCCCTGAGGACGTTGACTTGCTCACCACCACCTCGGGTGACCTGGCGCGCACCGCGCCGGATGACCCGGCCGGTCGGGCGCGGGCGCTCCAGTACGACCTCGCGCTGAACGGCTGGGAGCTTGGCGGGGGATCGATCCGGATCAACCAGCACGACCTCCTCGCGCGCAGCTTCGCCCTCCAGGGCCAGACAGCCGCCGGGATGGCCGAGAAGTTCGGGGCGGTCCTCGATGCCTTCGAGTACGGGGCCCCGCCGCACGGCGGTATCGCCCTGGGGATCGACCGTTGGGCGGCGCTCCTTTCGGACCAGACGAATATCCGCGAGGTGATGGCCTTCCCGAAGACTCAGTCCGGCTCCGACCTGATGCTTGACGCCCCGTCGGAACCCGAGCCGGGCCAGTACGCCGAGCTCGGCTTGAGGTACGTCGGACCGACCCGAACGTGACCGATCCGGCCGCCTCGCCGCCGGCGACCGGCGGCGCGGCGACTCCGGCCCAACTCGACGCCCTCCTCGAGCACCCGCAGCTGGCAGCCGTGGCGGGGGCGCTGTGCATCGCGTTCTCGGGGATCCTCGTTCGCGAAGCGGCCGTCTCTCCGTCGACCGCGGCCGTCTTCCGCTGCCTGTACGCCCTGCCCGTGCTGGCCCTGCTGGCCTGGCTCGAGGGGCGGCGCTACGGTCCGCTTGGGGCACGGACCATCTGGTTGTCGCTCCTCGCGGGCTGCTTCTTTGCCGCCGACCTGACCTTCTGGGCGCACTCGATCGGGGCGGTCGGGGCGGGTCTCGCCACCGTACTGGGCAACCTCCAGGTCGTCGTCGTGGGGATCGCTGCCTGGCTGCTGTATGGGGAGCGCCCGCGTCGACCGATCCTGGTGGCGTTGCCGGTCGTGATCATGGGGGTGGTCCTGATCGCCGGCCTCGTCGGCGCAAACCCGTACGGCTCGGCCCCGCTCTTCGGGGTGACCATGGGCCTGCTGACGGCGGTCAGCTATGCGGGCTACCTGATCGTGATCCGGCGCGGCCAGCGTGATATCCGGCGCCTGGCGGGCCCGCTCTTCTGGGCGACGCTGGCGACGACGGTCGTGGCTGCTCTCGCCGGCGTCGTCGTCGGCGACTTCGACCCGACGCCCCGCCTGCCGGCCCACGGCTGGCTGATCGTCCTCGCCCTCTCCGCCCAGGTTGCCGGCTATCTCCTGATCAACATCTCGCTGCCGCGCCTGCCCAGCGTCGTGACCTCGCTCCTGCTGCTCGTCCAGCCGGTCGCCACGGTGCTCCTCGCGATGGTCCTGCTGGGCGAGGATCCGTCGCCGTTCCAGCTGGCCGGGATCGGCCTGGTCATCGCCGGCCTGGCGATTGCGGTCCTGCCGTTCGGGCGGCTGCGTGAATCGCTGACGGCCGGCGCCGGGTAGCCCGGACAGCGGCCGTCAGCCCGGCGGCACCGGGTCGTCGGCCGCGGTCTCGCCCCATTCATGGACGTGACCGCTGGCCGGCTCGCTCGGGCCGCGGTACGGCGGCAGATCCGTGCGAGCGACCGAGGCATCGGTGACGGCGCCGGGATCACCCAGGTCCAGGATCCGGACCGCGCACCCGCCGCTGGCCAGATCCTGGATCAGCTCGTCGGGCATCCGCCCGGCCGGCAGGCGACGGAGCTGCTCGAGGAGCAGCACCGGCAGGAGGGCGGGCCAGCCCGGCTCGGCGTCGAATTGCGGCCGCAGGATCGAGCCCGGATCCGTGCCGTGGCCCTCGATCAGCGAGGTGATCGTCTCGGGATCCGGCCAGGCCATCGCGGCCGGCCAGATCAGCACCCCGTCGGTCTCCCCGACGAGGCCGACCGCGGCGTCGATCCCGTGGCAGATCTGGCCAACAGGCCCGGCGGCGACCGGGGCAGGCGGGATCAGATGCGCCTCCGTACCGACGAGTGCGGCAGCGACGCTGCCATTGGGGTCGGCGCTGACGACCACCACCGGGATCGCGCCGCCTGACCATGCGACTTCGGCGATCCGCCGGACGGCCGGCAGGCCGTCGGCGTCGGCGAGCGCTGTCTCAGGCCGGGCGGCGAGGATCACGGCGGCGACGGTCACCGCGGGATCGTAGCAAACGGCCGCCCCGACCCGATGCCCAGGGCCAACTGCCCCGAACGAAGACGAAGAGAAGGCGCCTCCCCGACGAGTCGAGGAAGCGCCTTCCTGGCGTTCAGCCTTGCCCGGACGTTGGGCGCTGGGCCGGCTGGAACCGGCCGTTCAGCGCGAGGTCGATCGGGCGGTCAGTGGTCCAGTGCCGCGAGGAGCGGAACGAGGACGTTCGCCTTCGGTGTACCCCAACCCGTTGCAGCGTCCCAACGGGCGTTGGCATTGAAGCCGGGGATCGTGACGAGGTTGTTGTCGGCATCGAGGAAGCCGAATCGGTTCGATCCGACCGTGATGTCGTGGTAGGCCGCATTGCTCAGGTCGGCCGACTTTCCTATCCGGTAGAGCGTGGGATTGATGTTGCCGAGCCGATGCCCGGCGAGCTGGTTCGCCAGAGCTGCGAGGCCGGCCCATTGGGGCGATCCGGCGCTCGTCCCGCCGACGATGAAGAAGGTATTCGGATCAGACGGGTCGTGGCCGAGGAATCCGAGGTAGGCGCCCGCGTGGGTGAGCACCCCGCCATCGACGCCGGCGTTGTATGAGACGTCGGGCACGCCGCGCCCGCTCGGGCGAGTGTCGCCAACGCCCACCTGGTAGGCCGGGCGACCGTAGATGGTGCTGAACCCGCCCCCGCCGCAGCCGTACGTTGCGTCGGGGCCGCATGCGCTGAACGAGTCGTTCCAGGCGGTCTCGCTGCCGTACGCGCCGGTCGTCGTATCGGCCGTCAGGTTGGTGCCGCCGACGGCGGTCACGAGCGGGTCGTTGGCCGGCGAGGACGCACTCTTGATGTAGCCGCCGTCGAAGGCGCAATCGGGCTGGGCGGAGCCGTCGTCACCGGCAGAGGCGAACAGGGTCATGCCCTTGGCCACGGCCTTGTCGAACAGGGCGTGCTGCATCTTGTCGAGCTTGGGGTCGACGCACGACTCGGCCTCGCCGAAGCTCTGCGAGATCACGTCGCCGATGTTGTGATCGATCGCCCACTTGGTCGCGTTGTAGATGTCGATGTCCTGGTCCGACTTGGCATCGATCAGGATGATGTTCGCCTTCGGCGCGACCGCGTGCGACCACTGGGTATCGAGGGCGCTTTCAATCGACCAGTCGACCTGGTCGGGGTCAGTGATGTCGAAGGCCGGGGTGCCCTGTGGGGCGATCTGGTTGAAGATCGGGTCGGGCAGCCCAAACGTCTTGTCGAAGATCTGGATGTCCGACCAGGCATACGGATTCGAGAACGCGTCGATGATCACGATCGTGCGGTGCTTGCCATTGATCCCGGCCTTGAGCAGGGGCGCGATCTTGTAGGCGTTCTGGATCTGCTGCGGGCTGTAGCACAGCGGCTTATCGGGGCGAACGTCCTGGCAGCCGAAACGCACGGCGCCGGCGGCTTTGGTGACTTGGGTGGCCGTTGGCTGGACGTGGACAACCTGGGCCTTGATCCCGCCGGTCGAGGCCGAGGTGAGGCCGGCGAGGGGCAGGGAGAGCGCAAACGCCGCGGCGGTGGCGGTGACGAGGACGCGCCGGCGAATACCCGAGGTGCGCGAAGGCATGGGCGTGTCAGACCTCTGGAAACGGGGACCACAACGGATCTCGGGAGACGAAGCCTGGTTCTGGGAGAACCTCCGTTTCTGCCGGAATCGGCGATCACGATTCACGGGACGGAGACGCTCGGGGATCACCGCCTCCTCCGTGGCCGGTGAACTGAGGAGACCGTAGCGGAGCGAGCCGATCCGGGTCAATCCGTGCCCCGGCATCAGGGTCGTCACGGCACGCACTAGTGGTGCGTATCCGCACCGGATTGACGCGCCCCCGACGGAGCGGGCAGGTGCCGCCTGGATCGGTGCTGCCGCCTGGGCCCGGCTCCGCGGCGGTGTGCGACAATGTCAGTTCCCATGAGCACGATCCCTTCGTCCACCATGCCCGGCGTCCGGCTCGATCTGCGCAATATCGCGATCGTGGCCCACGTCGACCATGGCAAGACGACGCTGGTCGACGCGATGCTCCGCCAGACGGGCGCGTTCCGGGCGAACCAGGCCCTGGTCGACCGGGTAATGGACTCCGGCGACCTGGAACGTGAGAAGGGGATCACGATCCTGGCCAAGCAGACGACGGTCGACTACGACGGCGTCCGGCTGAATATCGTGGACACTCCAGGCCATGCCGATTTCGGCGGCGAGGTCGAGCGGACCCTGCTGATGGTCGATGCGATCCTGCTCCTCGTCGATGCCGCAGAGGGACCGCTGCCCCAGACCCGCTACGTCCTCCAGAAGGCGATGGCCCGGCACCTGCCGGTCGTCGTCGCACTGAACAAGATCGATCGCTCGGACGCCCGACCGGCCGAGGTCCTCGACGCGGTCTACGAGCTGTTCATGGATCTCGGCGCCAACGCCGCCCAGATCGACTTCCCGGTCGTCTACACCAACGCCCGGTTGGGCACGGCGACGCGAGACCCGGCCGTGCCGGGCAGCGACCTGCGGCCGCTCTTCGACCTGCTCATCGAGCTGACGCCGCCGCCCACCTTCACGCCGGGCCACCCGCTGCAGCTCCTCGTGACCAACCTGTCGGCGAACGAGTACGTCGGCCGGATGGCCGTCGGCCGGATCTGGAACGGCTCGATCCGGCTCGGCCAGCGCCTCGTGGTCGTGCGCGCCGACGAGGCCTCGATCGATGGATCCGTCGAGCCCGGCCGGACCACCGTCCTCAGCGGGACCGTGACGAGCCTGCAGACCGCTCACGGGATCGAGCGGATCGAGATCGCCGAAGCCACGGCCGGCGACATCGTGTCGGTCGCCGGACTGCCCGACGTCACGATCGGCGACACGCTCACGGACCCAGCCGACCCGCGGCCACTGGCCCGCCTCGACGTCGATGCGCCCACCCTCCGGATGACCTTCGGGGTGAATACCTCGCCGCTGGCCGGCCGCGAGGGAAAGTTCGTGACCAGCCGCCAGATCCGGGCGCGCCTCGACCGCGAGGTGCTGGGCAATGTCTCGATCGAGGTCCACGCGACCGATTCCGGGGATACCTTCGAAGTTCGCGGCCGGGGCGAGCTGCAGCTGGCGGTCCTGATCGAGCAGATGCGCCGGGAGGGCTTCGAGCTGCAGGCGAGCCGGCCCGAGGTGATCCTGCGCACGGTCGGCTCGGAGACCCAGGAGCCATACGAGCGGATCACGATCGACATCCCGCCCGACTTCATCGGTGAGGTCCAGGCCGCTCTGGCTGGCCGCAAGGGCCGCCTGGAGCAGATGTCGACCGACCAGGATGGCCGGGTCCGGATGGAGTTCATCGTGCCCGTCCGGGGCCTGATCGGTTACCGCGGCCAGTTGCTGACCGAGTCGCGCGGCACGGCCCTGATGCACCAGATCGGTGAGGGTTACGGCCCGTGGGCGGGCGAGGTCACCCATCGCACGAGCGGGGTCGTCGTGGCCGACCGCCTGGGGATGAGCAACGCCTACGGCCTGTTCAACCTCCAGGAGCGCGCCGCGCTGTTCATCGGGGCCGGCCGGGAGGTCTACGAAGGGATGATCGTCGGCGAGAACTCCCGGCCCGGCGACATGGATGTCAACGCGACGAAGGAAAAGAAGCTCACGAACATCCGGACCCACGCCCACGACGAGGCGCTCCGGCTCACCCCGCCGCGGCCGCTCACCCTCGAGTCGGCGATCGAGTTCATCTCGGTCGACGAGCTGGTGGAGGTTACCCCGGCCTCGATCCGGCTCCGCAAGCGGCTCCTGTCGGCCCACGATCGGCGTCGCGAGCGGAGCCGCGAAGAGGACCTGAGCCACCCCGCCGAGTAGGCCGACGTACAATCGGCCGCAATGGCCATCTACCTCGACCATGCCGCGACAACGCCGGTCCGCCGGGAGGTCGTGGACGCGATGCTGCCGTACCTCCTGGAACACTGGGGCAACCCCAGCTCCGGCCATTCGTTCGGACGGGCCGCCCGGGCGGGCCTGGACGAGGCGCACGAACGGCTGGCGACCGCGCTCGGCGGCGAGGCGCGCGAGATCGTGCTCACCTCGGGCGGCACGGAGGCGAACAACCTTGCCCTGAAGGGCGCGGCCTGGGCCGGCAAGGCCCGCGGCCATCGGATCGTGACGAGCGCGATCGAGCACCACGCCGTCGGCCACACCCTGCGCTACCTCGAGAAGTTTGGATTCGAGACCGTCGAGCTGCCCGTCGACCGCTACGGCCGGGTGGATCCCGACGAGCTCGAGGCGGCGCTCGACGACCGGACGATCATCGTCAGCGTGATGCTCGCCAACAACGAGGTCGGCACGATCCAGCCGATCGCCGAGATCGCCGCCCGCGTCCACCGTCACCGCGGGATCGTCCTCCACGTGGATGCGGTCCAGGCCGCGCCGTACCTGCCGATCGACGTAGCCGCCCTTGACGTCGACCTCCTCTCGATTGCCGCCCACAAGTTCGAGGGCCCCAAGGGAGTCGGAGCACTCTTCATCCGGCATGGGACCCATCTGCTCGGCCAGCAGCAGGGTGGCGCGCAGGAGCGCCACCGGCGGGCCGGCACCGAGGACGTCGCCTCGGCGGTCGGGATGGCGGTCGCCTACGACCTGACCCGGGCCGCGCAGCCTGAGACTGGCGCCCGCCTGACCGGGCTCCGCGACCGCCTGCGCGACGCCGTGCTGGCAGTGCCCGGGGTGGAGCTGACCGGCCATCCGCGGGACCGCCTGCCGGGGATCCTGTCGATCATCGCCCGCGACACCGACGGCGTGTCGGTCAGCCAGGCGCTCGACCTCGAGGGCTTTGCCGTGGCCACCGGCTCGGCCTGCACGACGGGCTCACCCGAGCCCAGCCACGTGCTCGCGGCGATGGGTTACCCGGACGAGGAGGCCCGCGGCGCTCTCCGGATCTCGCTCGGCCGGACGACCACCCCAGCCGAGATCGAGGCGGCCGCCGTCGCGATCCCGCGCAGCCTGGCGATGTTGCGCATGGGCTCGGCGGCGATCGCCGCTGATCCGCTCGGCCAGGGGCTTACACCGGGAGTCGCGGCCGGGGCCTAGGGCCGGCCGAACCAACGATGGCTCGCGTCCTCGTGGCGATGTCGGGCGGGGTCGATTCGTCCGTCGCGGCCGCCCTCGTTCAGGATGCCGGGGACGAAGCAGTCGGGGTCTGGATGCGCCTCCACGATGTCGCCGACAGCTACTCCGAGTTCAAGCGGAGCTGCTGCTCGGCCGACGCCGCCGATGACGCCCGCCGGGTCGCCGGCCAGCTCGGGATCCCGTTCTACGTGATGAACCTCGAGCGCGAGTTCGACGCAGGCGTCCTGCAACCGTTCCTCGATGCCTACCTCGACGGCGAGACGCCCAGCCCGTGCGTCGACTGCAACACGTACGTGAAGTTCGGGGCGCTCCTCGGCCGCGCCCGCCACGTCTACGGCTGCGCTGCGGTGGCCACCGGCCATTACGCCCAGCGGGTGATCGGGCCGGACGGTGCGGCCGAGCTGCGCCGGTCGGTGGACCGGGACAAGGACCAGACCTACTTCCTGTACGGCCTGCGCCAGGACCAGCTGCTCGATGCCCGGTTTCCACTCGGCGAGCTGACCAAGCCGGAGGTCCGGGCCGTGGCTCGTTCGCTCGGGCTGGCAACGGCCGACAAACCCGAGAGCCAGGAGATTTGCTTCGTGCCCGGCGGCGACTACCGGGACACGCTTCGCCAGCGGGCCGCCTGGACCCCCGAACCAGGCCCGATCATCGACGCGGGCGGAGAATCGCTGGGAAGCCATGGCGGGTCGGCCGGCTATACCGTGGGCCAGCGGCGGGGCCTTGGCCTGGCCCTGGGGGAGCCGCGCTACGTCAGCCGGATCGACCCGGCCACGAACACGATCACGCTGGCCCGGCGGACCGACCTCGAGACCCGCAGCGTTGCCCTGGAGCGGGCAACGTTCGTGGCGGGCGATCCGCCGAACGGTCGCTCGAGGCCGTTCCGGGCCGAGCTCCGCATCCGCCACCGCAGCCAGCCGGTGCCGGCCTGGGTCCGGCCCCGATCGGAGCATGAGCCGGCGCGCGGCGGGGCCTGGCAGGTCGAGACCGACGAGCCGGTCTGGGCGGCCGCACCCGGCCAGGCCGCCGTCCTGTACGACGGAGAAGTCGTCCTGGGCGGCGGGCGGATCGCCCGGTCGTGAACGGGGCTATCCTGCAGCCATGGTGATCGGACCGGCACCGCTCCTGGCCATCCTCGTCGGCGTCTTCCACACCTCGCTCTATGTCGTCGCGCGGGGCACCGCCGGCGGCCAGCTGCCGCTGCTGGTCATCGCCGCCTGCCTCGGCGCCTGGGCCGGCGATGCGCTCGGCGCCCGGCTGGGGATCGACTTCCTGCGAATCGGCGACTTCCGCCTGCTCAGTGCGTCCGTCCTGGCCTGGGCCGGGATCGGCTTCCTGGCCATCGTGGCCACCCTTGGACCCGAACGGCGCAAGCTGCGATGAGCCGGGGTCGCAGGCAGATCGGGGTCGAGCGGGATCTTGCGAGCGGTCGGGACTCCGCCGGTGCCGGACGTTTCGTCCGCGGCCTGACGATCGGCCTGATCGTTGGGGCGGTGCTCGCTGGTTCGACCCTGTGGAGGCGATTCGGCTCGTTCCGGGTGCGCCCCTGATCCTCGCTGGGGTAGGGCGTGCCGCCGCGGGTCGCTCGTTCGGTACCATGAGCCCAGCGTGACTGCCCAAGCCGGCCCCGATCCCAGGATTCGCTCGTTGCCTGCCGCCGAGATCCGGCGGCGGTTCGTCGAGTTCTTCGCCGAGCGCGGCCACACCGTGGTGCCCTCGGCCAGCCTCGTCCCGGCCGGCGACCAGACCCTCCTGTTCACGAACTCGGGGATGGTCCAGTTCAAGGAAGTGTTCACCGGCGCCGAGACCCGCAGCTATCCGCGAGCGGTCGACTACCAGCGCGTGCTGCGGGTCGCCGGCAAGCACAACGACTTCGAGGAGGTTGGCCGGACGACCCGCCACAACACCCTCTTCGAGATGCTCGGCAACTGGAGCTTCGGCGACTACTTCAAGCGCGAGGCGATCCACTTCGCCTGGGACTTCCTGACCCGCGACATGGGCATTCCGCCCGAGCGGCTGGCCGCGACGACGTACAAGGACGACGAGGTGGCCCGGGCGATCTGGCGCGACGAGATCGGCCTGCCGCCCGAGCGGATGGCAATCTGGGGCGACGTCGATGCCGGCGACGACAACAACTTCTGGCGAATGGCCGAGACCGGCCCCTGCGGACCGTGCAGCGAGATCCATTTCGATCGCGGGGCCGAGTTCTGGGAAGGCCCGCATTGCGTGCCCGACCACTCGGAGACCTGCCCGCGCTGGCTGGAGATCTGGAACCTCGTGTTCATGGAGTTCGACCAGCGGCCGAGCGGCCGGGTGCTGCTGCCGTTCCAGAGCGTCGACACGGGGATGAGCCTGGAGCGCCTGGCCAGCGTCCTCCAGCAGGTGCCCAGCAACTTCGACACCGACCTCTTCACGCCGATCCATGCCCGGATGCGCGAGCTCCTCGGCCACGATCCCGACGCGTTCGAGGCGGAGCGGTTCAGCTACCAGGTGATCGCCGACCATTCCCGGGCGATCGCCTTCCTGATCGGTGACGGCGTCCTGCCAGCGAACGAGGGTCGCGGCTACGTCCTGCGCCGGATCCTGCGCCGGGCCGTACGCCACGGGCGGCTGCTGGGGCGCACCGAGCCGTTCCTGGCCCAGACCGCCGAGGTCGTGATCGAGACGATGGGCGAGGCCTACCCGTACCTCGTCGAGCGGCGGGCCGGGATCCTGGCGGCGATCGCCCGCGAGGAGGTTCAGTTCGCCCGAACCCTCGATGCCGGGCTGGTCCACTTCGAGGAGGCCCTGATCGCGTTGACCGACGCCGAACGGATCATCGGCCGGCGGCCCGAGGACCTGCCGGTCGGCGGACCGGTGCTGGCCGGCCAGACCGCCTTCCGGCTGCACGACACGTACGGCTTCCCCGTCGACCTGACCGTCGAGCTGGCCGCCGAATACGGGGTTGCGGTCGACCGCGGCGGCTTCGACCGGGCCCTGGCCGAGCAGCGTGAACGGAGTCGCGGCGGTCGCAAGGCCGAGCTGGCCCGCCAGGCCGAGCTCACGACCCTGTACGAGTCACTCGCCCGGCGTCTCGGCGCGAGCACCTTCCTCGGCTACGACGCGACGGCGGCCGAAGCGCGCGTCGTCGCCATCGTGCGCGACGGCGTCGAGTTCGCGACCCTCGAGGCGTTCGGCGATGCCGAGCTGCGGACCGAAGCCTCGGCCGAGGCCCAGGTGATCCTCGACCGGACCCCGTTCTACGCCGAGGGCGGTGGCCAGGTTGGCGACCACGGTGTCCTGCACCTGGCGACCGCTGCTGAGGCCGCGTTCGACGTGACCGACACCCAGCGCCCGGCGGGCGGCCTGGTCGTCCATCACGGCCTGCTCCACGGCCGGCTGGCCGTTGGTGACGCGGTGGTTGCCGAGGTCGACGCCGATCGGCGCGCCCGGACGATGCGCAATCACACCGCCACCCACATCCTCCACCGGGCGCTGCGCAACGTCGTCGGCGATGGCGCCCGCCAGGCGGGCTCGCTGGTGACCCCGGACGGGCTGCGCTTCGACTTTCCGCTTGATCGCGGCCTGACCGACGACGAGCGCCGCCGGATCGAGGACGAGGCGCGCCGGATCATCCGCGAAGATCGGCCGGTGTCGGCGGCCCGGATGAGCATGCGCGAGGCGGTCGAGGCCGGGGCCGATGCCTTCTTCGACGAGAAGTACGGCGAGACGGTTCGGACGATCCGGGTCGAGGGCTACAGCCACGAGCTGTGCGGCGGGACGCACTGCCGCGCCTCGGGCCAGATCGGCGGGTTCCTGATCACGAGCGAGCGGAGCATCGGCTCGGGGATGCGCCGGATCGAGGCGCTCACCGGCGACGGGGCGGATGCCTGGGTGGCGACCCGGTTGGACCTGCTCCAGCGCGTGGGCAACGTCGCCGGCGCCACCGCGCTCGACGCCCTGCCCGACCGGGTCGCTGCGCTCCAGGACGAGCTCAGGGAGGCCAGACGCCGCGCCCGGGCCGGTGCTGGCAGCGCGATTCCGAAGGCCGCCGAGCTGGCCGCCCTGGCCGCACCGGTCGCGCCGGGGGTGTCCGTCGTCACATTCGGCGGTCCGTTCGAGTCGATCGAGGTGATGAAGGGAGCGGCGCGGGACGTGCGTGGACTGCTGCCCAGCGGGGTGATCGCGCTCGGGCTCGACGCCGACGAGCCACAGATCTTCGTGACCGTGTCGCCCGATCTCGTCGAGCGCGGCCTGTCCGCCGGGTCCCTCGTCCAGCGCGCGGTTGCCCGGTTCGACGGCCGGGGCGGGGGACGGCCCGAGATGGCCCAGGGCAAGGGAACCCGGCGCGAGGGGCTGGCGGCTGCCCTCGATGAGGTCCAGCAGGCCGTCCAGAGCCACGGCGGAGGACCCGGGTGACCTTCCTGCGCCGGATCTGGGGCCGCGCCGACGAGCCCACGCCGGCCGCCTGCACGGCCCTCGACGTCGGGACCGAGTTCGCCAAGGCGCTCGTGTTCGAGATCGACCCCAGCGGCATCGGCATCGTCCGGGGGGTCGGTCGCAAGCGCCAGGGCCTGTCGCACATGCAGTCGGGCACGGTCGCCGACATCGCGGCCGTTGTCGATAACTGCTCGGTGGCCCTCCAGGAAGCCGAGGAGATGGCCGGTTTCCGGCCGACCCAGGTCGTCATCGGGATCGCCGGCGAGCTGGTCAAGGGCTTCACGACCAGCCACAACCAGGAGCGCAAGCGGCCGGACCAGCCGATCACCGAGGCCGAGCTCCAGAAGCTCATCGACACCGTCCAGCAGGCTGCCCTGCGCGAGGCCGAGCGGGCGATCACCTGGGAGACCGGCCTGCCCCACGTCGATGTCCGGCTGGTCCACGCGGCGGTGACCTCGGCCAGCATCGACGGCTACACGGTCACCAACCCGGTCGGCTTCCAGGGCCGCTACGTGAAGATCGGCATCTTCAACGCGTTCGCCCCGCTGGTCCATCTCGGGGCACTCCAGACCGTCGCGGCCCAGCTCGACCTCGAGCTCCTGCAGGTTGTCGCCGAGCCCTACGCCGTGGCCCGGGTGCTGGGCACCGAGCAGGTCCAGCAGTCCGGCGCGATCTTCATCGACATCGGCGGCGGAACGACCGATGTCGCCCTGGTCCGCCAGGGTGGGATCGAGGGAACCCGCATGTTCGCCCTGGGCGGCCGTGCCTTCACGAAGTCGCTGGCCGACCGGCTCGACCTGCCCTTCCCGCGGGCCGAAGCGCTCAAGGTGGACTTCTCGCGGGGGCTGCAGGTCGACCGGCGCGCCGAGATCGAGCAGATCATCAACGACGACATCACGGTCTGGTCGGCCGGTGTCGAGCTGGTGATCGAGGAGCTGGCCGCCGGCGACCTCCTGCCGGGCCGGATCTATCTGTGTGGCGGTGGTTCGCGCCTGCCGGCGATTCAGGAGAACCTGGCTGCCGAGCGATTCTGGAAGCACCTGCCGTTCGCCCGGCCGCCCGAGGTGGCGATCATGTCGCCGGACATGGTCGAGACGATCCGCGACGAGACGAAGTTGTTGATCGACCAGCAGGACGTCACCCCGCTCGGGTTGGCCTGGCAGGCCATCGAGCTGCAGTCGACCGAGGATCCGCTTGATGCAGCCCTGCGCCGCGTCCTGCGTGCGATGAAGGTCTAGGCTGGGCACGATGGCCAATGTCTTCTACCTCGACGTGGACGACGAGATCACATCGGCGGCCGCCCGGATCCGGGCGTCACAGGACCCCCGGGTTGGACTCGTCGTGCCGTCCGGCTCGCGGATCGCCACGTCCCGGATCAACTTCCGGCTGCTCGCCCGCGAGGCGCTCGAACGCAACCGCGCCCTCTCGATCGTGTCGACCGACCCTGCCGCCCGGGCGCTGGCCGCCTCCGCCGGCCTGCCCGTCTACGCGACCGTTGCCGAGTACGAGGCGGACCAGGGTGCGCAGGGCGACGTGGCCACGAAGGCGGCCGGCGCGCCGAAGCGTGGCCGGCCATCGACCGGCGAAGCCGAGGCCGGGATCGGCCTGGCCGCCACCGCTGCGTCCTCGGCGACGGACATCGGCATCGGAGGGCGCGGCGCGGGCACGGGTGGCGCGGGCTCGGATGGCCGAATCGGGGCCCGCTCGAGCGCGGCCTCGGCACCGGCGGTCCGCGCAGCCAGCCGGACCTCGCGCGCCTCAGCCCGGGCGGCCGCGACGGTGGTTGCCCTTGTCGTGATCGCCCTCGTCGTTGGATTGATCGGCGTCTTCCTGCTGCCGAGTGCCACGATCACCGTCACCCCCAAGCTCGAGGCGGTCGGGCCGCTCCAGATCCCAATCCGGGCAGACCCTACCGCCACCTCGGCCGATCCGGTGGCCGGCGTGGTGCCTGCGGTCCAGCTCAGCAAGGACTTCGCATCGTCGAGCACGTTCAACGCGACCGGTCAGAAGGTGGATGCGACCGCGGCGACGGGCACCGTCCGGTTCACCAACAACGACACGAGCAGCGCCGCCGTCATCCCAGCCGGGTCGAAGGTTGCGACGGCAACCGGTGTCGCCTTCAGGACGACCCAGGACGTCACCGTGCCGAGTGCCACGTTTCCGGCCTTCAAGCCGGGTGTCGCCTCGGTCGGGGTGACCGCGACCAGTGTGGGTCCGGCAGGCAACGTGGCGGCAGGGAAGATCCGACAGGTTCCTTCGGGATTCAGCTCGATCCTGCTCAAGGTGACCAACCAGGCGGCCACGAGCGGCGGCAAGTCCACCACGACGCTCCAGATCCAGAAGAAGGACACCGATGCCGCGGTTGCCGCGTTGACCAAGGCCCTGAAGCAGCAGTTCACGACGTGGCTGGCAGCTCCGGACGCCCTTGCGCCGGGCAGCACGGCCTTCCCCAAGACCGGTGTCCTGTCGGCGCCGAGCGCGGAGACGGACCCCTCGACCCTGATCGGGGTGACCCAGACGACCTTCCAGCTCACGATGACGGCGACCGGCACTGAGACCTCGGTCGATGAGTCGACCGTGACGACCCTTGCGATCGGCCGGCTGCGAACGTCGGTACCGGCCCAGTTCAGCTTCGTCGCCGGCAGCGAGAAGGTGACCCTGGGGACGCCCCACGCGGACGGCGCGGCGGTCGTCTTCCCGGTCATCGCCACGGCCAGCCAGGTCCGCCACCTGGATCCCGACACGCTCCGCCAGCAGGTGAAGGGCAAGTCGGTCGACGAGGCTCGCGCGATCCTGGCCGACGACGGCACGGTCGACATCCAGACGTGGCCAGGCTTCGTCAGTACGATTCCGAGCCTGGAATGGCGCCTCACCCTGACGATCGACACCGGTGACGTCGGCGGCCCCCCGGGTGCGTCGAGCGCGCCCGTTCCAACCGGTGTCCGCCAGGGCTCGCCGCCTCCGAGCATTTCATCGTCGGGCACTCCATGAGCCGCCTGCTGGGGGTCGACCTGGGTGAGCGACGGATCGGCCTCGCAATTGCCGATCCGGACGGCAGCGCGATGCCGCTCCTGACCTTGCGCCGCGGCCGGACCGCAGTCGCCGACGCCGATGCCCTTCAGCGCCTGATCAGCGACCATGGTGCGGTGGAGCTGATCGTCGGCCTGCCGCTCGAGGCGAACGGCCGGGCAGGACCCCAGGTTGCGCTCACTCGGGCGTGGGTCGAGGCAGTCGAGCCGCTGCTGGTGGGTGTCGCGATCAGCTTTCGCGATGAGCGCCTGTCCAGCCACGTCGCGGAGGGGCGGGTGGGCCCGATGAAACGCGGTCGGTCGGGCGGGCCGCCCAGCGCCAGCCAGCGCGCCGTGCATCGCGCCCGGGTGGACCGCGAGGCGGCCGCGATCATCCTCCAGGACGAGCTCGACGCACGAGCGCGGGCGGCAGGGTGACGATCAGGGGCGGCGGATCGCCGCGCGATGATGGCCAGGTGCGCCCGGACGCGGGAGCACGCCGGGTTCGGCAGGCACATCCGATCGACGAGGAGCCGATCGAAGACGATCACTACACCCGCCGGTCAGCGCCGGCCGACGGGGCGCCGGCGCCCATGCCGCGGCTGGCGACCGGCCGTCGGAGCTCCGGTGGAGGGAGCGGGTTGGGCGGGCTGATCCGGCTCCTCCTGTTCATCCTCGTCCTGGCCGGGGTCGTCCTCATCGCCTCGCTGACGGTCCTCCGGCCCGTGATCAGCCATGCCGTCGTGGACTACGCCTCGAAGAACCCGAGCGCGCTGAAGCTGCCGTTCGTGGCCGACCTGGTCCGCGAGGACCTGGGCGCGACCCTCACCGATGCCCCGAGCGCGACGGCGACCCAGGTGACCTTCGACGTCCTTGACGGCGACACCGCCGAGACGATCGCGACCCGACTGCAGCAGGCCGGCCTGCTCACCGACGCTCGATCGCTCGTGTTCATCGCGACCGAGCAGAACCTCACGACGAGCCTCGAGACCGGAACGTACATCCTGCGTAAGAACATGACGCCACAGCAGATCGTCACGTCGCTCCTCGTCTCGCACCAGGTCGCGGTCACGATCGGCCTGCGGCCCAGCCTTCGGCTCGAGCAGATCACGGCCAAGCTCCAGACCGTCTCCGGGCTGACGATGGACGTCCCGGCGTTCTACAAGGAAGTCAAGACCCCCCCGGCCAGCCTGCTCAACGACTACCCCTGGCTGACGGCCGTCCTGCCCAAGGGCGCCTCGCTCGAGGGGTTCCTCGCGGCAGCGACGTACATCGTCTCCCCGGACATCACCGCCGACGAATTCGTTCGCCAGCTCCTCGACGCCTGGTATCAGCAGGTGGGCCCGGACCTCCTCAACGTGCCGGCGTCCCGCGGGATGACGTTCTACCAGGTCGTCTCGCTTGCCTCGATCGTCGAGCGTGAGACGGGTGACGACGCCGATCGGGCGAAGATCTCCGGGGTGTACCAGAACCGCTCGAAGCCGAACCTTGAGACGGCCGGCTTCCTCCAGTCAGACCCAACGATCTTTTACGTCAACGACAGCCTGCAGCTGACGAAGATGCCCTTCAGCCAGTGGCAGCAATACGTCTTCTGGGCGCCGTTGGCCAAGGGCACGACGCTGCCGGCCGACCTGCCGGCCGACCTCGCCGGCTTCAACACCTACACGAGCAAGGGCTTGATCCCCGGCCCGATCTGCACGCCCTCGGTCGCCTCGATCCGGGCCGCCTTGAACCCGGACACCAAGGACGGCTTCCTGTTCTTCCTGGCCAAGAAGGACGGGTCGGGCACGGTCTTCGCGAAGACGTATGCCGAGCACCTGGCCAATGTCAAGAAGTACGGCCCGTGAACGTGGCCGTCCACCTGCCCTTCGCGGCCGACTTCGCTCCGCCGCCGACTGCCGCCGATCGGGCCCGCTGGGACGCGTCTGATCGGGCTGCCCGCCCCGCCCGACTGGCCCGCCTCAGGGCTCGGATGGCGGCGGCCGGGGTCGACGCCTACTTCGGCGTTCGAGCGGAGAACAGCCGCTATCTCACCGGCCTGGTCCTGGGCGACGGCGAGGACAAGGTCGCCGGTGTGTCGGGTTGGTTCGTCGTCGGCCGGGACGAGGTTGTCCTGTTCGCCGACAGCCGCTACACGATCCAGGCCACGCGCGAGGCAGCGGGCGCCCGGATCGAGCCGGTCTACGGCGACCTGCGCCTGCGCTGGCCGGAGATCGCGGCCAGGCTGGGCGCCCGGCGGGTCGCGGTCGAGGCCGGCTTCGTGAGCCATGCGACGTGGATTGAGCTGGCAGAGGCTGCGCCGGACGTCCAGCTGGTCGCCGCCGACGATCCGGGGAAAGCGGATCAGCCCGGGGCCGGCTGGGTGGAGGCGGATCGGGCGACGAAGGAGCCGGCCGAGCTCGAACGGGTGGCGGCTGCCTGCGCGGTCGCCGACCGGGCCCTGGCCGACCTGCTGCCCGAGATTCGACCGGGAGTCACCGAGGCCCAGCTCGCCTGGCGGCTCGAAGTCCTGATCCGGACCGGCGGCGCAGATGGCCTGGCCTTCGACGTCGCCTGCCTGGCCGGGCCCGAGGCCGCCCTGCCTCACGGCTCGCCGGGTGATCGACCGGTTCGCTCCGGTGCGGTTCTCCTGTTCGATTTCGGGGCCCAGGTCGGCGGGTATCGGAGCGACATGACCCGGACCCTCTTCGTGGGCGAGCCAACCGGGCGCGACCTCGCCATCTACGAGCTCGTCGCCGAGGCCCGGGCGGCAGCCCTCGCGGGGGTCGAGGTGGCCGTCCGGGGCGGGGGACCGCTCCCGACCGGGCCGGAGGTGGACGCCCTGGCCAGGGACGTCATCGTGGCCGCCGGTCATGGCGATCACTTCGGCCACGGGACCGGCCACGGGATCGGGCTGGCCACCCACGAGCTGCCCAGCCTGGGCAAGCGCGCGGCGAGGACGGCCCTGCCCAGTCCGACGGTCTTCTCGATCGAGCCCGGGGTCTACCTCGAGGGCGAGACCGGGGTCCGGATCGAGGACCTGGTCGCGGTCGACCTGGCGGCGAGGCGGGTTCAGACGTTGACCAACTTTCCCAGGGGGATCGTCGTCGTCGGCCGTTGACCTGGCTCGTCCGTGGCGGCTGCCCCCAGTCCGCCGCCGTCCCGCCGCCGTCCACCCAATTGCGTCGTCGTCCGGCGACGCGGCCGACTCCTTTGGGCACGTGCATGCGGCCCGACTCCTGCGGGCGTGTGCGCGGAGAACACCAAACGGGCGATTTCCCACCCCTGACAGCGCCTCCAGGGCCTCCCGTCGGGTTTCGGGTTCAGTCGAGCCGGCCATTTCGTCCCGCGCCACGCTCCCGCCGGGATGATCCACCTGGTCCGCGACGATCGCGAGGACCGGCCCGGTGTCGAAACTGGCCCCTTGTTGTTCTGAGCGCACACGCTCGCACGGAACGGCTGAGCCAGGTCTCGGCCAGGAGGCGGAGGGACATTCGTTGCCGGGCGCCAGTTGCCGGGCGCCAGTCGCCGGCGCCAGTTGCCGGGCGCCAGTCGCCGGCGCCAGTTGCCGGGCGACCACATGCGGAACCCGCTGCCGGTCACGGATTGGCCGCGCGCGACGAAGCCTCCGCTACAATCGCGGCAACAGCCCGAACCGCCGACCCGGTCCGCCGCACGCCGGTGCATGGCAGTCCGCCGGCGAACCCTCCAGGAGCCCACCTCCCGATGATCAGTACCGGCGAACTACGCAAAGGCGTCGCGATCGAGCTCGACGGCGAGCTCTGGCAGATCCTCGACTATCACCACATCAAGATGGGCCGCGGATCTGCCCAGGTGAAGATCACCCTACGCAACATCAAGCGGGGCCAGACGGTGGAGCGCAGCTTCCAGGCCGGGACGAAGTGGCCGCGGGCCCAGATGGACCGCCGTCCGGTCCAGTTCCTGTACCGCGACGGCGACGACTACCACTTCATGGACACCGACACGTACGACCAGTTCATGCTCGGTGCCGCCCAGCTCGAGGACGCGGTCCACTACCTCAAGGACGGGATGCTCCTCGATCGGACGAGCTACCAGGGCGAGACCCTCGGGGTGGAGCTGCCGGTGACCGTCGACCTGGTGGTGGCCGAGACCGAGCCGGGCTTCGCCGGCGACACCCAGACCGGGGCGCGCAAGCCGGCCACGACCGAATCGGGCCTGGTGGTCACCGTCCCGATCTTCGTCAACGAGGGCGACACGATCCGGGTCGATACCCGGACCGGCGAGTACCAGACCCGGGTCTGAGCTCGACCAATGAGCCGCCGGGATCCGCCGTCCGCGCGTCCGGGCGGCGACGAGCCTCCCGACTGGGCGTTGCCCTCCTGGGATGCGCTGCCCGAGGATGAACCGGCGCCGCGGGCCACCCGGCCCGTCCCCGCGACCGAGACCTCGGAGGCCCTGATCCGGCCGCGACCGGGGTTGATTCCGGACCAGTTCCGGCCGGCCATCCTGGGCGTCACCGAGGTGACTCACGTCATCCGCGACGCCGTCCGCGCCGACGAGCGACTGCGCGACGTGTGGGTCGAGGGCGAGGTTGGCAGGGTGACGATCTCGTCGGCCGGGCATGCCTACTTCACGCTCAAGGACGAGCGCAGCCAGCTGTCCTGCATCTGGTTCCGCGACGACCGCCTCGTGTCGCCGTTCGAGCCACGAACCGGCCTGCGGGTCGTTGCCCACGGCCGGATCGATGTCTTCGACCAGCAGGGCGTGTACCAGCTCTACGTAAGCTCGGTCCAGCCTGCCGGCTTCGGCGATCTCGCCCTGCGCTTCGAGGAGCTCAAGGCCCGCCTCGCTGCCGAGGGGCTGTTCGACGCGGCTCGCAAGCGGCCGCTGCCGCTTCGCCCGGCGGTGATCGCCGTCGCCACCAGCGCCAGCGGGGCGGTCTGGCACGATATCCGTCACGTGCTCGAGCGGCGCTGGCCGCTGGCCGAGGTCGTGCTGGCCGCCTGCCAGGTCCAGGGCGAACCTGCCCCGACAAGCATCGTGGCGGCGCTTGCCCGGATCGCCCGTTACGCGGAGGGGTGCGTCGCCGCTGGCCGGCCGGCCGATGCGCCGGTCGTCACGATCCTCGCCCGGGGCGGCGGCTCGCTCGAGGACCTCTGGTCCTTCAACGACGAGCGGGTCGTCCGGGCGATCGTCGCTCATCCGTTGCCGCTGGTCTGCGCGGTCGGCCACGAGACCGACGTGACCCTGGCTGATTTCGCGGCCGACGTGCGGGCGCCAACGCCGTCGGCGGCCGCCGAGATCGTGGTGCCCGATCGGGTCCAGGTGGCCGCCGGGCTGGCGGCCGAAGCCCAGCGGCTGACCGGTGTCGCCCAACGGACCGTTTCCGCCGCTCGACGCGAGCTCGACGCGGAGCGCCGGGCGCTCGATGGGCTCAGGCCGGCCGATCGGCTGGCCCAGGCGCGCGAGCGTGCCGGTGTCCTGCTCGACCGGGCGACGAGGACGGTCCTCGAGCAATTGGGGATGGCCCGAGCGGCGGAGCAGCGGGCCGAGGCTCGCCTCCGCCCGATCGTCGCGATCCGGCTGGGGGCGGCTCATGCCAGCCTCGACGCGGGCGCCGCGGCGCTGGCGGTTCTCGGGCCCCAGGCCACCCTCGATCGGGGCTACGCGATCGTCCGGAGGTCCGACGACGGCCGGATCCTGCGCCGGGCGGACGACGCGCGGGCCGGCGTCATGCTGACGATCCGGCTGGCAGCCGGCGAGCTCGGGGCTACGTCCGATGGCCCCCTGGAGCCGGGATGATCGAGGCGATCGGGATCCTGGCCGTGATCGTCCTCGTCGTCGCGGTAGCCGGCTTCGTCGTTGGTGGGATGATTGCTGTCCGCATCGATCGCTGGCAACAGCCCGCGGAGAAGGAGCCAGTTGACGACCCAGATGCCACCTGACATCGCAAACCTGACCTTCGATGAGGCGCTGGCCGAGCTGCAACGTACCGTGGCCGAGCTGGAAGCCGGCGGCGGTCCGCTCGAGGCCTCGATCGCCGGCTACGAACGTGGGGTCGCCCTGCACGAGCGCTGCGCCGTTCTCCTGGCCGACGCCGAGCTACGCGTCCGGCGCCTGGTCGAGCGGGCCGGCGGGGCCCTCGAAGCGGTGGAGCTGCGGTCCGACGACGAGGCTCTCCCGGACGGGCAGGGGTAGACTCGCCGCGGCGCTGGACCCGCCCAAACAGGAGCATTGAACCTTGGCCATTCTTCCAACGCTTAGCGGCCCGGCCGACCTGCGCGGCATGGGCGACGCGCAGCTGGCCGAGTTGGCCGATGAGATTCGCGAGAAGATCATCGAGACGGTCGCAACGACCGGCGGCCACCTGGGCTCGTCGCTCGGCGTGGTCGAGCTCACGATCGCGCTCCATCGGTTGCTCGAGTCGCCCCGCGACCGGATCGTCTGGGACACCGGTCATCAGGCCTACCCGCACAAGCTCCTCACCGGCCGTTACGAGCGTTTCGATTCACTCCGTTCGCTGGGCGGCATCGGCGGGTTTCCGCGCCGCTCGGAATCACCCCACGACGTGTTTGATGGGGGCCATGCCGGCACCGGCCTGTCGATCGGCCAGGGCCTGGCCGAGGCACGCGACCTGCGCCACGGCCTCGAGCGGATCGCGGTGGTGATCGGTGATGCCGCCTTGATGAGCGGGCTGTCGCTCGAGGCCCTCAATGACATCGGCCAGCGCGGGACGCGGATGCTGATCGTGCTCAACGACAACGAGATGTCGATCAGCCCGACGGTCGGCGCCTTCAGCAAGTACCTCAGCCAGATCAAGCTGTCGTCGGCTTGGAAGCACGGAAAGGGTGCCTACGACCGTGCGGTCGAGCGGATCCCCGTCGTCGGTGGGACGGCCCTCGAGCTGAGCCAGCGGTTCCGCAAGTCGGTGGTCAACTTCGCTCAGCCCGGCCAGCTCTTCGAGGACCTCGGGATCACCTACATCGGGGTGGTGCCGGGCCATGACCTGCGGGCACTCCTCCAGACCTTCGCCGGTGCGCTGCAGCTGCGCGAGCCCGTGATCGTCCACGTCCGGACCCAGAAGGGTCGTGGCTATCGTCCGGCCGAGGCCGACCAGATCGGCTTCCACGGTGCCGCACTGCCGCCGATGACGGCGGCGTTCGAGCGCCGTACGAACGGCGCATCGGCGTCAGGGGCGCCGGGCCCGGAAGTCGCCCGGACCGCCCCGAAGGGGGTCCTGCCGATGCCCACCGAGTCGATGGCCGACGACGCCGCTCCGGCCACGCGGCTGCGGGCCGACGCCCAGGTCAAGATCCCGAACTACACGGCCGTTTTCATGGCCGAGTTGCTCGAGATCGCGCGCGAGGACCGGCGGGTCGTCGGGATCACCGCGGGTATGCCCACGGGCACCGGGCTGAACCGGCTCCAGGCCGAATTTCCCGACCGGTTCTTCGATGTCGGGATTGCCGAACAGCATGCCATGGCAATGGCCACCGGCCTGGCGTTGGGCGGCGAGCGGCCGGTGGTCGCGCTCTACTCGACATTTCTCCAGCGGGCCTTCGACCAGGTGGTTCACGACGTCTGCCAGAACGACCAGCCGGTCCTGATCGCCGTGGACCGAGCCGGCCTGGTGGGCGAGGACGGGACGAGCCACCAGGGGATGTTCACCCTGCCGGCGCAACGCCAGGTGCCGAACCTCGTGATTGCCAGCCCGAAGGATGAGCAGGAGCTGCGGGCGCTCCTGCGCACGGCATTCAGCCAGGATCACCCGTTCGCCCTGCACTATCCGCGTGACCCCGGGTTCAACCTGCCGCCGGTCGAGCCGAGGCCGATCCCGGTGGGCCAGGCCGAGCTGCTCCAGGAAGGCTCCGAGATCCTTTTCGTTGGCTTCGGGCCGATCGTCGACCGTGCCCGCCAGGCGGCCGAACTGCTGGACGCCGAAGGCTGGTCGGTGGGCCTGATCAATGCCCGCTGGGCCAAGCCGCTCGATCGCCAGCTGATCCTGGAGCAGGCCCGCGGCAAGCGACTCGTGGTGACGGTCGAGGAGAGCGTCACGACCGGCGGCTTCGGCAGCGGGGTGCTCGAGCTGCTCGAGGAGGCCCGAGCCGTTGACCCGGCCTTCCGGGAGGTCATCCTGAAGATCATCGGGATCCCCGCCGATCGCTTCATCGAGCACGGTTCGGTGGCTGACTTGCGGCACCTGGTCCGGCTCGACGTCGAAGGGATCGCCGGCCAGGTCCGGGAGACGCTCGTGACGCTTCACGCGGTCCCGCGCGCCACTGAGGTCCGGCCGGTCTAGCCCGTCGCGGAGCGCCAGGTGCCGAGCCTGCCCGATTGCCCAGAGTTGCCGTCCGCCAGCCGCCGTTCCGACAGATGTCCGTTATTCCAGACCTTATGGTTGGATTCGACTCGGCCGCCGGCCCAGCGGGCAAGCCCGACCGCCGATCCACGCACGGATTCCCGGACCGTGGGCGCTGGCGGGCTTCGATCGAGCCTGCGGCCGACCATAAGGTCGGCCAGAGTCGACATTTGGCAACGATCGGCGACCGAGCGGTCAGCGAACTCGCTTCGCCGGCTGCGACTCGATCCAGGCCCGGGCAACGTCCGGGAAGTCGGTATAGGCGACCGCGAGATCCTCGGGCTGGAGCCCAGGCAGTCGGCCGACGGAGCAATCCTCGACCTCCGGGTCGGGATACGGTGGCGCACCGATGGCCCCGTGGACCGCCGCCGGTAGTTCCCGGATCCCGGCGGCGTCCGCGCTGGCGAGGAGATCCTTCAGGTCGGCGGCATGGCCCGGCGGCGCACTGATCAGCAAGGCCGCAAGCAGCAGGCCGTCGGAGCGTGTCAGGCGCGGGCGAGGCGCCCGGTCGCGGTCCTGATCGGGGTTCACCGCCAGAGTCTAGGCGGCGCCGTCCAGGTCACCGGTGGGGCTCGACCGTTGACCCGGCATTAAGGCCGCGGATTCCGGAACTGGCTAGGCTGGGCGCTACCCAATCAATGGAATCCACGAGCACAGGAGGGTGACATGCGCGAATTCACTCGAAACTGGCGTGGCCGGCGGCTCACGGTGGGCGCGCTCGTCCTGGCGCTATCGATGGTCGCCGGAGGCGTCGCCGTGGCAGCGGGCGGACCGGCGATCCAGACGATCACGCCCCGTTCGGCGAACAACATCACCAACCTTGACGTGCTCCGCCAGCAGATCCGGAACTACTACGGAGACCCGCTCGGCAGCGGGGTCTTTGCCCCTGACAGCAACTACGCCAAGGAGGCTTCGTCCGAGGCCGCGACCGGCGCATGGTGGCTGACGGTGGTCTCGAAGTGGCACTTGCACAATGGCCACGGTCGGCCGGCCATCGTCCTCGACGTGGATGACACGACCCTCGCCACCTGGAACTACGAGATCTTCAGCAACTGGGCCTACAACTCAACCTCGAACGGGACGTACGTCAACGGCCAGCTCTTCCCGGCCGTACCAGGGATGGTGGGCATGGTCAAGAAGGCAGCCGCCGAGGGCTACGCCATTATCTTCATCACGGGCCGGCCGGCGGCGCAGGAGTTGCCGACGCTGGGCAACCTGACCGCCGATGGTGTCGGGGTCGACGCCGGCTATCCCACGCCGACGACGCTCAACGACGGTGAGGACGGCCTCTTCACCAAGCCACCCGTGGCGAGCTACCCGGCCTACCTCCAGGCGGCCTGTGCGGGCGATCCGAATGGCTCTTGCACGACCGTCCACTACAAGACGGCGACGCGAGCCCACATCGAGTCACTGGGCTACGACATCGTCGCCAGCTTCGGCGACCAGTTCAGCGACCTGACTGGGGGCTTTGCCGACCGCACCTTCAAGATGCCCAACCCGAACTACTTCCTGCCGTAACCCAGATCCGCGGACGGCGCCGGCCGGTTCACGTCGACCGGCGCCGCCTCGGCGCCCGCAGCACAGCCGGGCGTGGCATGATCGACCGGTGAGCCGGACCAGCCGCCAGCGCCTCGACCAGTTGCTCGTGGAGCGCGGCCTCGTCGAAAGCCGGACGCGGGCACAGGCCCTCGTCCTGGCCGGCCGGGTCCGGGTGGGGGCGGGGGACGCAGCCAGGCTCGACCGAAAGCCGGGCGACCTGCTCGATGCGACGGTCCCGGTGGAGGTCGTGACCCGGGATCCGTACGTCAGCCGGGGTGCCCACAAGCTGCTCGCCGCGATCGACGCCTTCGGCATCGATCCGGTCGGCCTGACGGCCCTCGACGTCGGCGCCTCGACGGGCGGCTTCACCGACCTCCTGGTCCAGCGCGGCGCCCGGCGGGTCTATGCCCTCGACGTCGGCCGCGGCCAGCTCGCCGAGCGCCTGCGAACGGACCCGCGGGTCGTCTCGATGGAACGAACGAATGCCCGGACGTTGGCCGCGGGCTTCCTGCCCGAACCGGTCGACCTTGCCGTGATCGATGTCGCGTTCATCTCGCTGGGCCTGATCCTGGGTCCCGTGGCTGCCTGCTTCGGACCAGGCGGCGGCCGAATCGTGCCGTTGGTCAAGCCGCAGTTCGAAGCCGGCCGGGACGTCGTGCCGGGCGGGGTCGTGCGCGACCCGGCGGTCCACCTGGCCGTCCTGGAGCGGGTCGTCAGGCAGGCCCGGGCGCTTGGGCTGGGCGTGGCTGGGGCAATCGCCTCGCCGCTCCTCGGCCCGCAGGGCAACCGCGAATTCCTGCTGGACCTGTGGGTTGGCCCGACGGTGCGGGCCGCGGAGCTCGGTTCGCTGGCCGCGAAGCATGCTCCGACCCCGGCCGATCTCGCCGAGCGCCTCCGGGCGATCACGCTCACGTGACGTCCGTGGGCCGCCTCGGCTTCGCCTTCAACCCGACCAACGACGCCGCCGTCCGGCTCGGCGAGCGGGCGCTGGCTTGGTGCGCGACCCGCAAGGTCGACGGCTGGGCCGAGCCCGCCAGCGATCTCGACGCCCTGCAGCGCGAGCTGCCCACGACCAGTGCGCTCGTCGTCCTCGGCGGCGACGGCACGTTCCTGCGCGCAGCCCGGGCGGTGGCTGAGCTGGATGTGCCGCTGCTCGGGGTCAACCTGGGCAAAGTGGGCTTCCTGTCGAAGGTAGAGGCGGACGGCTTCGAGCCGGTGCTCGAGGAGATCGTCGCGGGCGCATTCACGATCGACGAACGGATGGCCCTGCGCGGCACGGTCCTGCCGGCCGGCGGCGCGAAGGGCAGCCACGAGGTCTTTGCCCTCAACGACATCGTCGTCGCCCGTGGATCGCTCGCCCGGGTCGTTCGACTGGACGTCTCGATCGGTCCGTCGCACCTCGCCACGTTCATCGCCGATGGCCTGATCGTGGCCTCGCCGACGGGCTCGACCGGCTACTCGTTCTCAGCCGGCGGGCCGATCCTCGACCCGGTCAGCCGGAACCTGGTCGTGACCCCGATTGCCGGCTATCTCTCGGCCATCCGCTCGGTGGTCGTCAGCCCCCTCCAGGTCGTGCGCACCCGGGTCGTCGACGCTCACGAGGCCCTGCTCAGCATCGATGGCTCGGAAGACATCCCGCTCAAGGTAGGCGATGTCGTGGAGGTCGCGGCGCGGGATCGGCCGATCAGGTTCGTCGAACCGAGGAGCGCGATGCCGTTCTGGGACCTGCTCCGCCACAAGGTGGAGCTCCTGCCGAGCTGATGACCGCGAAGCCGCCGACGGCCGGAGCCGCCCCGCCCGTCGACGGCGCCGCCCGAGCAGGCCGGCTGCTCGGGCTGACCGTGGCCGATCTGGCCTTGATCGACCGGCTCGACGTGTCCTTCGGCGCCGGTTTCAATGTGATCACCGGCGAGACCGGCGCGGGCAAGAGCCTGCTGATCGACGCCCTCGGCCTGGCCCTCGGTGCGCGGGCCGACAGCGGCTTCGTCCGGCACGGCGCCGAGGTCGCCCGGGTTACCGCCCGCATGGAACGCGCCGGCGCGGACCTGGTCTGCGGCCGCGAGGTCCACCTCAATGGACGGTCCAACGCCCGTCTCGACGGCGAGCCGGTTAGCGCGGCGCGCCTGGCGGAGGTCGCCGGGCCGCTCGTCGAGATCCACGGCCAGCACGATCAGCAGCAGCTCCTCGATGAGCGTCGCCAGCGGGACCTGCTCGATGGCTTCGGTGGGCTCGAGCTCCAGCGCGCTGCCGTTCGCCTCGCGGTCGCGGCCTGGCGGACCAACGAGGCCGCCCTGCAGGAGCTCGCCCTCGAGCCCCGCGAATTCGTTCGCAGGCTCGAGCTGGCCGAGCACGAGGCGGCCGAGATCGACGCAGCCCGATTGCACGCCGGGGAGGCAGCCGAGATCCGGGCGCGGCTCGGGGCAGCCCAGCACGGCGAGGCGATCGCAGAGGCTGCGGCGGCCATCCAGGAGGTCCTTGTCGGCGATCGCACGGACGGCGCCGGCTCGGTCGTCCGGGATGGCCTGGGTGTCGCCCTTCGCGCGGCCCATGAGGTGGCTCGTTTCGACGGCCGCTTCGCGGGCCTCGCCGAGCGGCTTGCGGGGCTCGATGCCGAGGTGGAGGACATCGCGGCCGAGGCGCGCAACCTGGCTGAGCTGCTCGACCATGATCCGGCCGCAATGGCTGCGCTCGAGGAGCGACTCTCGCTGATCTTCGCGCTGGAACGGCGCTACGGCGACGATGAAGCAGCCGTCCTCGCCCACGGTCAGCGAATGGCGGCCGAGACGGTCCGGCTGCGCGATCTGGACGGCGAACGCGAACGCCGGCTGGGTGATGTCGCGGCCCTGCTCGACGAGGTCGCGCGAACCGCGGCGATCCTGTCGGCGGCGCGGACCGAGGCAGCCGATCGGCTGGCGCAGGAAGTCGGGCAGGCCCTCGATGCGCTGGGCTTCGCCGGAAGCCAGTTCCGCGTCGCCGTCGTGCGCCGGCCGGTCGAAGGCACCGGGACGTCGGTCGAGGTGGCCGGTGACGCTGTCCATTTCGACCCCAGCGGGATCGATGACGTGATCTTCAGGTTCGCCCCGAACCGGGGCGAACCGGCCCGCCCGCTCGCCCGGATCGCCTCGGGTGGCGAGCTAAGCCGGGTGGCCCTCGCGATCAAGGAGGTGCTCGCCGCCGTCGACGCCACCCCGACCCTGGTGTTCGATGAGATCGATACCGGGATCGGTGGCCGGAGCGCAGACCCGGTTGGACGCAGCCTGTGGACGCTCGCCCGGCGCCACCAGGTGCTATGCGTCACGCATCTGCCCCAGATCGCCGCCCACGCCGACGCCCATTTCCGGATCTCCAAACACGAGCGCGACGGCAGGACCGTGACCCACGTGGAGCGTCTCGAGCCCGCGGCGCGGCTGACTGAGCTCGCGCTCATGCTCGGCGGTGAAGCGGTAGAGCACGGGCCCGACGGGGGCGCCGCCGCCCGGGCGGGTGCCGAACAGCTCCTGGCCCAAGCCGCGGCCTGGCGCGCGACGCTGGGCACGGCCTCGCGCCAGCCGGCCGGTGTCGGGTGACCCGTCCCCGAGGCGGATGACATGACCGGGTCCGCGGCCAGGCTCCAGGCGGCGATCGCCGACTACCTCGTCCACTTGCGGGTCGAGCGGGGACTGGCGCCGGCCACCCTGCGTGCCTACGGCGGTGATCTCGCCGCGTTCTCCAGCGACCCTGTCGTCGCTCGCGGCTGGGACCGGTCGGTTGAGCCGGCGACCCGTTACCTGTCGCGCTCGGCGGCCGGGGCAGGGCAGGGTGGCCGTCCGCTGCGATCGACCAGCCTCCGCCGGCGGGCCGCCTCGATCCGCGGCTTCTACCGGTTTGCCTATGGCGACGAGCTGATCGCGACCGACCTGGCCGCCCGGATCGACCTGCCCCGCCAGACGCGCCTGTTGCCCGATCCGCTCGATATCGAGGCCACGAACCGGCTGCTCGAGGCGGCGGGTGGCGCTGTGGTCGGGGAGGGCCGGGCCGGCGCGACCACCCCGGCAGCCGTCGAGCCTGCGCGGCTGCGCGACCGGGCGCTCCTCGAACTGCTCTATGCGGCCGGGTTGCGGATCAGCGAAGCGCTCAACCTGGATCGCGAGGACCTCTCGCTCGATGGCGCGTTCGTCCGGGTGATCGGCAAGGGCAACAAGGAGCGCCTCGTGCCGGTCGGTGAGATTGCCCTCGAATGGCTCGTCCGCTATCTCGACGACGTCCGGCCGGCCTGGCTTGCCCGGCGGGCCGGCGACCCGATCCGCGGCGGGCCGCTCTTCCTCACGAGTCGCGGGAAGCGCCTCGGCCGGCAGGTGGCCTGGACGGTCGTCAAGCGAGCGGCGCGGGATGCCGGCCTCGGGGACCGGGTGACGCCTCACACGCTGCGTCACTCGTTCGCGACGCATCTCCTGGAGGGGGGCGCCGACCTGCGGATCGTTCAGGAGTTGCTCGGGCATGCGAGTATCTCCACGACCCAGCTGTACACCCACCTCAGCGGGGAGCGGATCAAAGAGGTCTACGCTCGCGCTCACCCGCGAGCCTGAGAAGGAGCCCTGTCTCGATGCCGAACTTCACCGCATCCCTGCTCTCCTCCGGCGAGAGGATCGTGATCGAACGACGGCAGCACTGGATCGTGCTGCTCGATCACGCCAAGGTCGCGATCCTCGGTCTGGTCGTGGCCCTGCTGATCCTGGTCTTCCGGGGAAACCTCGGGAACGACGGATTCGGGGGGACGATCAACAGCCTGCTCGGTTGGGTCGTCCTGGCCCTCGTCGTGTTCGCCGTGGTCGTGTTCGTGTACCAGTACCTGCGCTGGCTCAATCAAGGGTTCATCGTCACCAACCGGCGAGTGATCCAGATCGGCGGGATCCTCAACAAGAAGGCGCTCGACAGCTCGCTCGAGAAGATCAACGACGCGGTGCTCTCCGAGAGCCTCTTCGGACGGGCCTTCGGCTTCGGCGACCTGGAGATCCTGACGGCGTCCGAGACGGGCATCGAGCGGATGCACATGCTCGTCGACGCGGCCGGCTTCAAACGGGCGATGTCGGACGCCAAGCATGAGCTGGAGCTGGAGGTGTCGAGCGGACGGATTCCCAGCCCGCCGCTGCGCGCCGCCCCGGGCGCGAACGCCGATTCCTCGGCCAGCCAAGCGTCGCCGGCCGCACCGGTCGATGCCCCGACCCGGGCTGCCGCCTCGGTCCCGGCTGCCCCCAGCTCCGTCGACGTCGCCAACGCGATCGACCAGCTCAAGAAGCTCCTGGATAGCGGAGCGCTCACCCAGGCCGAGTTCGACGCGAAGAAGGCCGAGTTGCTGGCCCGGCTGTAGACCTGGCCGGTAGATCCGGCAGCGCGGGTACGATAACCGGATGGACCCAACTGTCGAGAGGCTCATCGCAGCCGCGATCATCGTCGTCATCTCGTTCCCGGTGCACGAGTTCGCCCACGCCTGGATGGCCTATCGCCTGGGCGATTCGACGGCGCGCTACCTGGGCCGGCTGACCCTCAACCCGATCGTCCACTTCGACCCGCTCGGCGGGCTGATGCTCCTGGCCTCGTCCTACGCTGGCGTCGGAATCGGCTGGGCCAAGCCCACCCCGGTCAACTTCGCCAACCTGCGCAATGGGCGCACGGGTGAAGCGATGGTCGCCGCGGCCGGACCCCTGTCGAACCTCGCCCTTGCTCTCGCCGGGGGAGTCGCCTTCCGGTTGCTGCGTGGGGTGGCCTCGAGTCCGGGCCAGTTCGATGCGCTCAACATCCTGCTGATCTTCGTCGAGATCAATATCTCGCTGTTCATCTTCAACCTGATCCCGGTGCCACCCCTCGACGGTACCCGGGTCCTGCTCGCAGCGCTGCCCCCGCGCCGGGCGTTCGAGCTCGGTCCGCTCCTCAACCAGTACGGACCGCTGGTCCTGCTGGTCCTGATCTTCATCCCGTTGATCGCCAACATCGAGGGCCCCTTGCAATTCATCTTCAACACGGTTGGCATGCCGATCCTCAGACTCATCACCGGACTGTGAGCCGGCATCGAGCTGGGAACCCGGGGTGGTGGGCAACGAAAGTGCGCCAGTTCCGGACCCATCTCCTGGCGAAGGTCCGGGCCGACGAACGGATGGCCCTCGGATCGTGGGTTCCGCAGCCGCTCCTGAGCCTCTTCGATGCGATGCCGGTCGCCGACCGCCGTCACGGCCTCGACGTGGTCGCCAGCCTCCGGACGGCCGGTGCAGGCGACGATCGCGAGCTCCTGCTGGCCGGTCTCCTGCACGACTGCGGCAAGAGCGCGCCCAGCACCGCCGCGGGCGCTGGTCAGGGCGTTGGGCTTGGGCCGCGGGTGGCCTGGTCGCTGGGCGAGGCATTCGGCCCGTGGCTGGTCCGGGCGGCCCGGCGGCTGCCCGGCTTCGGCCCGGCTCTCGACCAGCTCCGGGACCATGCTGAGCTTTCCGCCGCGCTTGTCCTCGCGGCCGGGGGGAGCGCCCGGACGGCGGACCTCATCCGGGACCAGGCGAGCGTCCTGGGCGATCGCGCCGGCGAGTTGCTGCGGCTGGCTGACGAGGCGAACTGACGATGATTGAAGCGCCGGATTCCGTGCGCCAGGCTGCGCTCGAGGGGGCGGGTCCAGCAGCGGTGCGATTCGGTGCGGGTCGCGGGGGAGGGGCGGTTACCCATGTCCAGCTTCACGCATTCGAAGGTCCGCTCGGGCTGCTCCTTGCCCTGATCGAGTCGCGCCAGCTGGACATCCTGACGGTTTCCCTGGGTTCCCTGGCGGGCGCTTATCTCGAGGCCCTGGCGGGTCTCGGTTCGGACCGGATCGGCAACGTTTCGGCATTCGTGGCCGTGGCCGGCCAGTTGATCGTGATCAAGAGCCGAGCGATGCTGCCACGGGAACCCTCGCCACGCCCGACGGACGTGGCCGAGGAAGAATCGGATCCGGAGGCGGAGCTGCGCGCCCGGCTTCTCCTCTACCGCGCCTACCGCGACGGCGGAACCAGGCTCCAGGCGGTGGCCATCGAGCGCGTCGGTGTCTTCCGGCGCGAACCAACGGTCGCCGCGGCGGCCGGCCGGGCCGGCGCGATCCATGTTCCGGCGGCCCCGCTCGATGTCACGACCCTCGGTCGGGCGCTCGACCACCTCCTCCATCTCGTCCCGCCGCCGGCCCCGCCGGCGGGCCTCCTTGCGCGCTCGATCACGATCGCCGAGCGGGCCGAGATCATCCGCCAGGCCCTGCGGGGCGCTCCGACCGTCGTCCTCCAGGAGCTGCTCCGCGGCGTCCACGATCGGGTGGTCCTGGCGGTAACGTTCCTGGCGATGCTCGAGCTGATGAAGCGGCGTGAGATCGTTGTCGAGCAGGCCGAGCCGTGGGGTCCGATCGTCGCTCGGCTGACGACGCCATCCGAGCGAGCCGCCGGTGGCCGAGGTGGCCCGCCGGACGCTGCCCCGATCGACGAGACCCTCGAGTCATTCGCATGATCGAGCCGGACCAGACCGACCCGGCGCCGCTCGAGCTGACCGACGCTGGACTGACTGAGGCCGAGCTGGAGGCGCTCCTGTTCGTCGCCGAGCGGCCGCTCAGCCGGCGCGAGATCGCCGGGATCGCGGGTGTCGACCGGGCGACCGTCGACGCCCGCCTGGGCGACCTCGAGATCAGCCTGGCCGGGCGGGGCATCCGCCTGATCGCCTCGGGTGACCGGGTCGAGCTGGCCACCGCGCCCGATGCCGGCCCGCTCGTGGCCCGCTACGTCGGATCGGACGCGACCCGGCTGACGCCGGCATCGCTCGAGACCCTGGCCATCGTTGCCTACCGCCAGCCGTTGACGAAGTCGGTGATCGAGCGGATCCGGGGGGTCGACTCGGAGTACAGCCTGCGAACGCTGCTCCACCGCCGGCTCGTCGTTGAACTGGGCCGCGCTGACGCACCCGGCCGGCCGTTCCTGTACGGGACGGGGTTCGACTTCCTCGAGCGCTTCGGCCTGACCAGCCTCGATGAGCTGCCCCCACTCGACGCGCAGATCGCGGGCCGCCTGGTCGAGGTCGACGATGAACCTGGCGAGATCGAAGTCGCCGGTGGCGTGGTCGAGCCGCGCCCGGTCGGACCCGGGCGACCGGGCGGCTGATGGCGACCGAGCGCCTCCAGAAGGTCCTTGCCGCGGCCGGGGTTGCCTCGCGTCGTGAGGCCGAGCGGATGATCGCCGCCGGCCGGGTCACCGTCGACGGCCGGATCGCCACTCTGGGCCAGCCGGTCGACCCGGTCGGCTCGGCGATCCTCGTCGATGGGCGGGCGATCGGCGAGGCGGCCAGCGCGGTCCACCTCGTCATCCACAAGCCGACCGGGGTGGTCTCGACGGTTCGTGATCGCCACGCCGAACGGACGATCCTGGACCTCGTGCCGACCGCGCTCGCCTCCGGTGCCCGGCTCTTCCCGGTTGGCCGGCTCGACCAGGACTCCGAGGGCCTGATCCTGCTGACGAACGACGGCCAATGGGCCGAGCGGGTCCTCCATCCCCGTTTCGGGGTGGAGCGCGAATACGCCCTCGGCCTGCGCCGGCCGCTCGACGAGAGCCAGCAGGCAACGCTCCGGGCGGGAATCCGGGTGGAGGAGGGGCTCGCCACCCTGACCCACCTGCGCCTGATGACGACGGTCGAGGTGCGCAAGCTGGAGGCCGTGCTCCAGCCGTCGCCGCCCGAGCTGACCTGGTACCGATCGACGCTCCAGCAGGGTTGGAAGCGCCAGCTCCGGCGAATGTATGCCGCCGTCGGTGCTCCGGTGGACCGGCTGGTCCGTGTCCGGCTCGGGACGTTGCGGCTCGAAGACCTGCAGAGTGGACGCTGCCGGCGGCTCACCGCCCCGGAAGTGCGCTCGCTCGGGGCCGGCCGGGGAGCGCCGTCGCGGTGACCCTTCGCCCGCTTGTTGTCGCCCTCGATGGCCCGGCCTCGTCGGGCAAGAGCAGCGTTGGCGCGGCCGCGGCTCGCGAGGTCGGCTACCGGTTCTGCGACACCGGCCTGCTCTATCGCGCGATCACCTGGCTCGTCCTCCAGCGCCGGATCGACCAGGCCGATCCGGCCGCCCTGGTCGCCCTCGTGGGGGAGGTGGAGCTGGCAACCGATCAGGAGGGCCGGCTGGCCCGGGTCCTCGTCGACGAGATGGACGTCACCGACCTGGTCCATGCCCCCGAGGTGGATCGCCATGTCAGCGAGGTCTCCCGGGTGGCCGAGCTGCGGGCCGCCCTGCTCGATCGTCAGCGAGCGATCGCGACCGGCGGCCGGATCGTGGTCGCCGGTCGCGATATCGGCACGGTCGTCCTGCCAGGGGCGGGCCTGAAGATCTTCCTGGACGCCTCGGCCGAAGAGCGTGCCCGGCGGCGGGCCGAGGAACGCGGGATTGATCCCCACGGGCCGGTGGCCCGGGTAGTCCTGGCCGAGCTTCGCCGGCGTGATGATCTCGATCGCAACCGGCCGGTGGCGCCGCTTCGCCCGGCGCCGGACGCCGTCCACATCGTGACCGACGGCAACACATTCGAGCAGACAGTGGCCGAGGTCGTCGCCGCGATCCAGCGGGTCGGCGACCCCGCGCCCGGGCTAGCCGGACTCAGCCCGGCGGGCGGGGGAGTGGCCGGGTGACCGAAGCCGACGCGCGGTCCCTGCGCAGCGACGCCAACCTGTTCATCCGGACGACTGCCTTCGTCGCCCGGACGGTGACCCGCTGCCTGACCCGGGTCCGGCTGACCGGAGCGCTCGACGCGATTCCACGGGAGGGGCCCCTGATCATCGCCTCCAACCATGCCTCGAACGCCGACGGCGTCGTCGTTGGGGCCTGGTTGACGCCGCTTCTCGGCCGCCGGATCCACTGGCTGGGCAAGCGGGAGATGACCGAATGGCCGTTGGTTGGGCCGTTCGTCCTGGCCGGATCGGTCCACCCGGTCGACCGCGGCAATGTCGAGATCGATGTCTTCCGACTGATGCTCCGGATCCTCGAGGCCGGCAACGTCGTGGTCGTCTTCCCCGAAGGAACGCGCAGCCTGACGGGTTCGCTCCAGCCTGCCAAGGACGGCGTCGCGATGCTCGCCCTCAAGGCCAACGCCCCGATCCTGCCGGTCGGGCTGATCGACACCGACCGCTTCTGGCCGAAGGGCAAGATTCCGCGAATCGGCGGCAAGGTCGAGATGCGGGTGGGCCAGCCCTTCCGGCTGGCCGACGTGCTGCCGCCGGGGCTCGACCGGCGGGCAACCAAGGCCGCGGCCACCGAGCTGATCATGGCCCGCATCGCGGAGCTCTTGCCGGCCCGCCAGCAGGGGGTGTACGGCCCGGCCAAGGCCTGATCCGCGGGTTTCGACGCAACCGGTGCGATAATCACGGGGAGATGGGCACCGTTCGTGAAGTTCGCATCGCCAAGCGCACCGGGTTTTGCTACGGCGTGCGCGAGGCGATCGACAAGGCCAAGGAGTCGGCCTCGACCGGGCGGGTCACCCATACCCTCGGCCAGGTGGTCCATAACGAGGGCGTGATCGCCGAGCTCCAGCGCGTCGGGGTCCAGACCGTCGAGTCGCTCGACGACGTCGACCGTGGCGCTGCGATCGTGATCCGGGCGCACGGCGTTCGGCCGGACGTGATGGCCCGGGCCGAGGCCCGCGGCCTGGACGTGATCGACGGCACCTGCACCTGGGTGATCCAGGAGCAGAAGGAGCTGATGCGCCTCGTCGAGGAGGGCTATACGATCGTGCTCCTGGGCACGCCTCGCCACCCGGAGGTCGTGGGCCTGCTCGGCTTTGCCCCGGACGCGATCGTGGTCGACGACGAGCCCGAGTGGGAGCTGATCCCGCGCAAGAAGAAGATGGCGCTGATCTCCCAGAGTACCCAGCCGCCCTGGAAGTTCGAGAGGCTCGCCGCCTTCATGGTCGCGCGCAGTCACGAGCTGAAGATCGTCAACACGGTTTGCCCGGTCACGATTCGCCGCCAGCAGGACACTCTCGAGACGGCCCGCGAGGTCGACCTGATGGTCGTCGTCGGTGGCCGCTCGAGCGCCAACACAAAGGAACTGACCCGCTTGTGCGAGATCGTCGGGACGAAGGCAATCCAGGTCGAGTCGCTGGCCGATCTCACCGATGCGACCGCCTTCGCTGACGCCAGGGTGGTCGGGATCACCGGGGGCACGTCCACCCCGATCGAGGACCTTCAGGCCGTGGCCGAGCGGATCCTTGCGATCGCCGGCACACCGGCCGCCGCCGCGGCCGCCCACGAGCTGGCGAGGACCGCCCTGGACCTCGCGGCGACTCCGGCCGGTCGGACGACGTCGCTGCCGCCGATCGCCGCCGGCGCCGCCTGAGCGTGGCCGCCGGACTGCCGGTCGTCGCCCTGGTCGGGCGCCCGAACGTTGGCAAGAGCACGCTATTCAACCGGATCCTGGGCAGTCGTCGAGCCATCGTCGAGGACCGCGCCCGAACCACCCGCGATCGCCTCTATGGCAATGCCGAATGGAACGGCCGGCGCTTCGTCGTCGTCGACACGGGTGGGCTGGAGATCGACCCGAACGACCCGATCGAGGAACGCGTCCAGGAGCAGGCCCACCTGGCGATCAACGAGGCCGACGTAATCGTCCTTGTCGTCGATGCGGCAGCCGGACCGACGCCGGCCGACCTCGAGGCGGCCACCCTCCTGCGCCGGGCAAGGTCGCCGATCCTGGTCGCCGTCAACAAGGCCGACAACGAGCGGCGAGACCTCGAAGCCGCGGAGTTTCACGTCCTCGGCTGGGAGGACATGTTCGCGGTCAGCGCCGCTCACGGCCGAGGGACCGGTGACCTGCTCGACGCGATCGTCTGGGCGCTGCCGCCCGAATCCGCCGAGGAAGTTGCCCGCAAGGCCCGCGAGATCGAGGCCGAGGAATGGCAGCAGGACGTGGCTGCCGGCTTCGTCCTCCCGCAGATGACCGCGGGTCCGGCCCTCGGAGACGAGGACGTGGGCGACGAAGACGAAGACGAAGACGCCGACCGGACGCCCGATCCGGAGGCGGCCCGCTGGGATGCCGCGATGGCGGCCGACTCGGACCAGCCGGTCGCGATCGCGATCGTGGGCCGGCCCAACGTCGGCAAGTCCAGCCTGGTCAACGCCCTGCTGGGCGAAGAGCGGGTGATCGTGAGCGACATCCCCGGGACGACCCGCGACGCGATCGACACGACCGTCGCCTACGGCCGGAGCGAGGTCGTCCTGATCGACACTGCCGGAATCCGCCGCCGGGGCAAGGTCGCCAACGGGCCGGCCGCCGAGCGCTACGCCGCCCTGCGCTCGATGAAGGCGATCTCGCGGGCCGACGTGGCGATCGTGGTGATCGATGCCCAGGACGGCCTGACCGCCCAGGATGCCCACGTCGCCGGCTATGTCGTCGAAGAAGGCAAGGGGCTGGTCATCGCGGTCAACAAGTGGGACCTCCTGACCGAGAAGACCGACCGGACCTTCGACCAGTACGTGATCGCGCTGCGCCGCGAGGCGCCATTCATCGACCTCGCCCCGGTCATCTCGATCAGCGCCAGGACCGGCCAACGGGTCGGGCGTGTCCTCGAAGCGGCCGTCGACATCTGGGGCGAGCGCCGGCGGCGAATCGGGACGGGCGAGCTGAACCGGCTCGTGGCCGAAGCGATCCGGCGCCAATCGCCCTCGCTGGTCAAGGGCCGTCGGCCGAAGATCTTCTACGCCACCCAGGTCGCGGTCGCGCCGCCGACCTTCGTGTTCTTTGCCAAGGACGCCGGCAGCGTCCACTTCAGCTACCAGCGCTACCTCGAGAACCAGATCCGCGAGGCATACGGCTTCGACGGCACGCCGATCCGGATCTTCTTCCGGGAGCGCAGCGCGATCGAGCTGCCCAGGCGGCGCAGCCGCGCCAGGGTGTCATCTGGCGGCCGTTCGCCGGCGGGCTCGCGCCGAGCGTCGACGCCCGGCCGAGGTTCTGCTCCCCGTCCCTGAAGGCAAGCCCCGGGTTGCCAGCCCCATCCCCGAGCTGGGACGTCGCACCAGGAACAAATCGGCGTCGTCGTCGACTCTGACTGGCGCCAACCGGGCGAATTCCCGGTTTCGTCCTCTGGTCGCGAACCTTTCCGCGCGAACGACCTCCGGACCCCAGGCCGTCCGCATTGATTCCACCGATTTGTTCTCCCCCGGCGACCGCGTGTTCGACCGGCCGCTCAATCGAGGCTCGGGCCTGGAGTGCTAGACTCCGAGCCTGTCGGGGCGTGGCGCAGCCTGGTAGCGCACCTGAATGGGGTTCAGGAGGCCGAGCGTTCGAATCGCTCCGCCCCGACCACTACCTTGAGCATGATCGAGGCCCTCGGCGGTGAACCGAGGGCTCTCGTTATCCTGCTCAGCTCTGTAGGTGGCCGATGCCCCCTTGACGGCGCCTAAGGCGAATTGTCGGTGGAGATCCCGCCTGTCCTTGCCGGCAGCGAGACGCGCCACGTACCGACGAGCGAAGAGATCGACCTACTTGAGAGCCTCGTGTCGTGCGTGGTGCCAGGTCGAGGGTCCAACCTCGGCGAGCCAAACCAGCCCGACGACCGTGATCGCGGCGCCAAGGATCAGGTAGAACGGCTGAAGCGGGGGATCGTTGGTGTAGCCGATGACTGCGATCTCCACCGCCAGCCAGATCAGCAGGGCGCCCCCAACCACGACCGTGGCGACCGGCGCCAGGGGATGGCGGAGCCAGGCGAGGGTCGCGGCCAGCATTGGCCCGAGTCCCAGGACGCTGAACAGGACGAGCCCCGGCCCGAAGAACGTCTCGAAGGGCGACCCACCCAGCGTCGACAGCTTGAGCGGGATGATCTCGCCTCTGGGGCCGAGCATCAGGGCCAGGCCGCCAGCGAGTGCTCCGATGCCCAGGAACACATCGAGGGCGATGGCTGCCTTGGCCAGGCGGCCCAGCGGTCGGCTGAATTGGGCGCTGCGCATCGCTGTTCTCCTGTGGCCGACGCGCTCCGGGTGAGCATGGCTGTCGTGCGGCCACCCACCATCTTCGAGCGCCGACGCGCCGGCTCCAAGAGCCGTCGGTCACGATCGATGGTGCGGGCCGGTGTCGGAGCGAGGCCGGGCCTGGCCCGAGGTCCCGGCTGGCAGGACCACCGGCGGCGTCCCGAAATCAGTCGCCAGATCGCCTAGACTCATGGGGCGGGCGAACCGGGACACTTCGCCCAGCATTGATCACGCGGACCCACGTCGGATCACCGCTCGGAGGGAGCGCAAGGCGTTGGATCTTCTGGTTCGGGATGCCCGGCTCCACCCGACTCGAGGCAGTCGGCCGGAGCCGGTTGACGTAGCGGTGACCGGCGACCGGATCGTTGCGATCCGGCCCGGGGGCAGGCTCCGCGCCGACGGCGCCATGGAGCTCCAGGCCGGCGGCCGGCTGCTCTCCCCGCCGCTCGTCGACCCGCACGTCCACCTCGATGCCGTCCTGACCGTGGGCGAGCCGCGTCACAACGAATCGGGCACGCTGATCGAAGGGATCCTGACCTGGTCGGACCGCAAGCAGACGCTCACTCACGAGGACGTCAAGCGGCGCGCCCGGCAGGCGATCCTGTGGGAAGTGGCCCAGGGCACCGGGCTGATTCGCTCGCACGTCGATGTCTGTGACCCGAACCTCGTCGCGCTACGAGCCCTGCTCGAGTTGCGCGACGAGCTTCAGCACCTCGTTGACCTGCGCCTGATCGCCTTTCCCCAGGACGGGATCCTGTCGTTTCCCAACGGCCGCGAGCTGATGCGGGAAGCCATGCGCCTGGGCTGCGACGTGATCGGCGGGATCCCCCATTACGAATGGACCCGCGAAGACGGCGTCGAGGAGGTCCATTTCCTGTTCGAGCTGGCCGCCGAGACGGGCAAAGGGATCGACCTCCATTGCGACGAGACGGACGACGACCAGTCGCGCTTCCTCGAGGTCGTGGCCGCGGACACGATGCGCCACGGGATGCAGGGCCGGGTGGTGGCCGGCCACACGACGGCGATGGGCTCGTACAACGACGCCTATGCCTTCAAGCTGCTCCAGATCCTCAAGCGGGCGGGGGTCACGATCGTGGCCAACCCGCTCGACAACATTGCTCTCCAGGGCCGCTTCGACAGCTATCCCAAGCGCCGCGGGATGACCCGGGTGAAGGAGCTCGACCAGGCCGGGGTGAACGTGGCCTGCGGCCACGACTCGATCATGGACCCGTGGTACCCGCTGGGTCGCGGCTCGATGCTGGACGCCCTCTCGATGCTCGTCCATGTCGGCCAGATGACCGGTCGGGGGGAGCTGTTCCGGGCCTACGAAATGGTGACGACGAACGCCGCCCGAGCGGCCGAGGTCGAGTACGGAGTGGAGGAGGGCAAACCGGCGAATTTCATCGTCCTCGATTGCGAGGATGAGGCGGAAGCGATCCGTCTCCGACCCGCCGCGCGGTGGGTCGTACGCCTCGGACGCATCGTTGCCGAGACGGAGCCATCCCATTCGGTCATCCACTCCGCGGGCGTGGATGAGCCCGTGAGCTACACGAAGGAGGAGAGCTGAACAGCATGGTGGTCGAAGCGCTGACCCGAGACACGATGCCCAGTGGTGAGGGGGACCTGACGATCGAAGGCCACGGGATCGAGCCGATTCCCAGCGCGGCCCGCTACGGCTCGGTCTATCGCCTGTTCACCGTCTGGTTCACCCCGAACCTGGTCCCGGCAGCCTTCGCG
>JADGQK010000059.1 GCA_017881915.1 Chloroflexota bacterium
GGTTTGGCTGTTCGCCAATTAAAGCGGCACGCGAGCTGGGTTCAGAACGTCGTGAGACAGTTCGGTCTCTATCCATCGTGGGCGTAGGGAACTTGAGAGGAGCTGCTCCTAGTACGAGAGGACCGGAGTGGACGAACCGCTGGTGTGCCAGTTGTCCTGCCAAGGGCACCGCTGGGTAGCTATGTTCGGTTGGGATAAGCGCTGAAAGCATCTAAGTGCGAAGCTCGCCTCGAGATGAGGTTCCCCACTGGGTTAACCAGGTAAGACCGCAGGGAGACCACCTGTTTGATAGGCGGCATGTGGAAGTCCGGTGACGGATGAAGCTGAGCCGTACTAATGGTCGAGGGCTTGACCTCTTCAGCAACTGATCAAGGGTCAGTGGCTGGCTCCAGGGAACACCGCGCGCTGGGCGCGCAGGAGTGGCTCGTCGAGATCGAAGATTCAGTACATGCCGAACGACATCGTCCAGATGCATGAGATCCTGGTGACTCTAGCGGAGAGGCCACACCCGTTCCCATCCCGAACACGGAAGTTAAGCTCTCCAGCGCCGAAGATACTGAGAGGGTAGCCTTTCGGGAACATAGGTCGTCGCCAGGGTTTTTTGCGTTTCATGGTCTGGGCGTGACCAGCTGAGGGCTCGGACGGTGAAAGACAAATCCCACAAGGGCCAGCGCCACAAGGGGTGCGGCCTGTGCGACATTGAGAAACGCAGCGGTAATAGCGCCGCGCGGCGGCGCGCCAGGGACCGCCGTCAAATGGATCGCGTCCGCGACGTGTGGGAGTCGCCCGCGGCCGGCTGAGACACCCGGACGCTCAAGGATCTGGGGTGGGTGCTTTGAGCCCGTTCATGACTTCGCTATCCTTGGACGGATGATCCACCCTGACGAACCGGGTGCAGGCCTGCCGTCGAGCCTCGAGCCCGCCTCGGCCGCGCCGGAGCCCGCCTCGGCCGCGCCCTCGAGTCGCGAGCCGGCCGCCGCGGCCAGCCTTGTCCCGATGGTTGCCGGCCGGCGCCAGTTTGCGCGGACCACGCCAGTCGTGGTCGATCGGGGTCATGCTACCTTCGGGTTCCCGTCTCTCGGCGACCGGCGACAGCTCGGTCAGATTGGCCTCGTCGTCCTGATGGTCGCGGCCCTTGGTGCGCTCCTCCTGGCTCGCCTCAGCCCGCCCACCACCCCTGGCCTGGCCAGCGGCGGATCGCCCACGCCGCACGGGTCAGCCAGCGCGAGTCCCAGGACGAGCCCGCATGTGTCGGTCTCGCCAACCCTGAGTCCTGGCCCGAGCACGAGCTCCCCGCCGCGCAGCCCGACGCCCTCGCCCGCGAGCAAGCTCAAAACCTACACCGTGAAGTCCGGCGACACCCTCTCGTCGATTGCCGCGCGGTTTCACACCACGGCCAAGATCATCGAGCAACTCAACCGGCTCAAGAGCCCGTTCGTCATCCACCCCCGTCAGGTCCTCAAGCTGCCCTGAGCCAGACCGCGCCCGGTGGCTCCGGTGGTCTGCACCGGGCGGTTGCCAACGGCTCTCTGCCGGCCCCAACTCGGCCCGTCTGTCGCGATATACATGGGGTGACTATGGAGCGCGCCCACGGGCGTCCGGAAGCAACCGAGTGGCTGATTCGGGGCCCAGCGCCGGTCCCCCACGCACGAGGGCCGGTCGTCGGGCCCGCATTCGCCGGCGAACGACGTCTCAAACGCGCTCGATCGTCACCCCATGTATATGCGGGACCCTCCAGCGGCGGACCTTCGCGGAGCGAACGCCCGCGGCGCGGCACGAAGGCCTGGCCACGCCCAACCCGGACTCAGTGCTGGCAGCCGCGACAGAACGATGTGACGAAGCCGCCGGGGCTTACCTCGCTGATCCGGGTGCCACAGCGGGGGCAGGGTTGACCGCCCTTGTTATGGACCGCCAGGAAGTCCCGGACCTGCTTCTCGAACGTCGGCGGCACTCGCCGGCGGAGGACCTGAATCGCCGTTGCGAGCGTTGAACCCGTGGCGTCGTACAGGGCCGCAATCTCCTCGGCCGCGAGGGTCGAGCGTTTGCGGAACGGCAGCAGCCTGGCCGCGTGCAGGATCTCATCGCTGTAGGCGTTGCCGATGCCGGCGACGAAGGCCTGGTTCTTGAGCAGGTTCTTGAGCTCGCCTGGGTGGCGGCGAATCCGTTCCTGCCAGACGCGCAAGGTGAGGCTCGGGTCGTCGGCATCCGGGCCCAAATCGGCGTCAAGACCGGCGATCGGCCGCTCGATCCCTTCTGGGGCGAGATAGACCTTGCCCATCTGGGTCGGGTCGCGGTAGCGGACCTCGATCGGGCCGTCGTCGGCCGGCAGCCAGTCGGCGCCCTTCGTCCACGGCGCGGCACCGCGCATGGCCCGCGCTGCCCGAGCACCAAAGCCCAGCACGGCCGCGGTCTTCGTCGGCAGCTTCGCGCCTGGCGGGGCGAGCTGGAACCGCCCGGTCAGCATCGGGTTGACGACGACCCGGCCTCGATCCAGCTCGATCAACAGGAATTTGCCCCGCTGCCGGACTGCCGTGACCTGTCGCCCGACCAGGCCGGCGAGCTCGGCCGGCGTGCCCCGCACGGCGAGCGGCGCGGGTGCACTCGCGGAGCTGATCGGGCGCCCGGCGAGGGCGGCATGGAACGCTTCGGCGACGACGGTCAGATCGGGCAGCTCAGGCACGCTGGCGCGATTGTAGGGCGCGAAAACCGTGTGCTAGACTCTCCCGGCCCACGAGGCAGGACAGCAGAAGATCGTCGCCTGCGGCCATCGATCACGAAGGAGCGAACTGAGGCCCGACCGGACCTGAACTCGCGAAATCGTTCGTCAACGGCTCGAGCGGCGCTCGGGCCGTTCCTGTTTCCCGGGTAATCCCCGACAAGGAGAGACCACCAAATTGACTGAACAGCAGCAGGACGGGCCCACGCCGGACGTCGAGGCTACCGCTTCGACCGACCACCAGGCGTCGGAAGAGAGCGTCGCGACCGTAGCCGTTGCCGACGAGCCCGCCACCACCGTCGAAACACCGCCGACCGCGCCGACCGGAGAAGCGACCCCAGTGGAGCCCGCCGAGCCTGAGCCAGCGGCCAGCGCCGAGCCCGTGGCCGCCGAACCCGAACCTCAGCCGGTCACGGCAGAACCCGCTACGGCCGAGCCCGAGGCTCAGCCCGCAGCCACCGCCGGGGCCGTCGAGCCGGTCAGCACGGCACGCGTGGTCGCCGCGGACCCGAACCAGGCCGACGGCCATGGTTCGAGCGATGAGGCAGCCCAGCTCGCCGCCGAGCTCGCCGATGCCCCGGCCGCCGCCGAGGACGAGGAGCCCGAGCCGGTTCGCGATCTTGGTCCCGAGCCGACAACGATGGAAGAGCTCCTCGCCGAGCAGGACTCCGACATCAAGAGCTTCAAGCATGGCGATGTCGTCGAAGGCACCGTCGTCCGGATCGACAAGGACGAGATCCTCGTCGACATCGGGGCCAAGAGCGAAGGCGTCGTCTCGAACCGCGAGCTCTACGGCCGCAACGCCGAGAGCGCGCCGCAGCTCGCCGTCGGCGACACCGTCCTCGTCTACGTCCTCCAGCCCGAGTCCCAGGAAGGCCACGTCGTCCTGTCCCTCCGGCGGGCCGGCCTCGAGCGCAAGTGGCGCTCGATGCAGGAGCAGTTCGAGTCGGGCGTGATCATCGAGGCGCCGGTGATCGACCACAACAAGGGTGGCCTGATCGTCGACTGCGGGATCCGCGGTTTCGTGCCGATCAGCCAGATCGTCGACTTCCCGCGCCGACCCCAGAACGACCAGCCCCGCGACGCGGCCCAGGAGATCGCCGAGAAGCTCCAGCCCTTCGTCGGGCGCAAGCTTCGGCTGAAGATCCTTGAGGTGAACCGTAAGGCGAACCGCCTGATCCTGTCGGAGAAGGTCGCCCTGTACGAGGAGCGCCGCGAGAAGCGCGACGAGCTGTTCAGCAGCCTCCAGGTCGGCCAGAAGGTGACCGGGACGGTCCGTTCGATCGCCCCGTTCGGGGTGTTCATCGACCTCGGCGGAATCGACGGGCTCGTCCACAAGAGCGAGCTGTCGTGGAACAAGGTCAACAACCCCGAGTCCGGCTACAGGGTCGGTGAGGAGGTCGAGGCCGAGGTCATCGACATCAACCACGAGCGTGGCCGGATCAGTCTCTCGATCCGCCGTCTGCAGCCGGATCCCTGGCACTCCACGGTCGCCGACTTCAAGGTTGGCGACATCATCGACGGGACCGTCACGAAGCTCGTCAACTTCGGCGCGTTCGTTCGCGTTCGAGACGGCCTCGAGGGCCTGATCCACATCAGCGAGCTCTCGCAGCAGCGCGTCGCCCACCCCGGTGATGTCGTCCACGAGGGCCAGACACTCAAGCTCAAGATCATCAGCCTCGACTCCGAGCGGCATCGCCTGGGCCTCAGCCTGAAGCAGGCCGAAGAGGCGCCGGCTCGCCCGGCTCCGACCGAGGCTGCGCCGACGACCGCCCCCAGCCGCGAGGCACGCCCCGAGCGGCGGCCCCGGCCCGAGCGCGGTGAGCGCGGCTACTCAATGGCCGACGCCGTACAGGAGCCCGAGGGCGGGATCGACAACACCCTCGCCGCGGCCTTTGCCCAGGTGCGCCAGCAGATGGCCGCCGCCGAGGCCGAGGACGTGACCGCCACGGTGGCGGTCGAGGAGATGGCCGAGGAGGCAGCTGCCACCGAGGCGATCGCTGAGATCAGCCAGGCCGTTGCCGCCGATGAGGCCGACCTCGAGTCGGCCGCGACGGAGGAGCTCGAGAAGATCGACGACGCCGCCGCGGCCAACGATGCGAACGAAGCTCCCGCCGCAGCCGCTGCCGCCGATGTCGTCGAGACGGTGACTGACGCCGAGGCGGCCGAGGAGGCCGTGGCGTCCGAGGGGATCGCCGCGATCATCGAGACCGTCGCGGCCGACGAGGCGAATGAGGAAGATGCCGCATCCGAGGTGATCCACGAGATCGCCCGGGAGACGATGGAGGAGAACACGAAGGGCTGACCGGCCGGCCTCGCGCCTGTCTTTCGCTCAGGCCAACGACCCGCCGGGCCGCCCGGTGGGTCGTTCGATTCCCACCGGATTGCGCAGATGGATCCGGGCGGCCCGATCCCGCGAATCAACAATTGCGGCCCCGATCGACCGTACCGTCCGCACGGTTGCGCGCCGGGGTCAAGGTGCTAGCATGGCTGGAGCGTCCCCCCGACGCTGGAAGAGGAACAGGCGTTCGACTCAATGGATCGTTTTGACAAGTTCACGGACCGCGCCCGAAAGGTACTGACGCTCGCCCAGGACGAGGCGCAGCGCTTCAACCACAACTACATCGGGACGGAACATCTCCTGCTCGGCCTCGTGCGCGAGGGCGAAGGGGTCGCCGCGCGCGTCCTCGAGAACATGAACGTCGAGCTGGCCAAGGTCCGCACCGCGGTCGAATTCATCATCGGCCGGGGGGATCGGCCGGTCGTCGGCGAGGTCGGCCTGACGCCGCGGGCCAAGCGTGTGATTGAACTCGCGATCGACGAGGCTCGTCGACTCGGCCACAACTACATCGGGACGGAACATCTCCTGCTCGGCCTCGTGCGCGAGGGCGAAGGGATTGCGGCCGGTGTCCTCGAGTCCCTCGGGGTGAACCTCGACAAGGTTCGTCATGAGGTGATCCGGGTCCTGTCCCAGTCGTCCTCGGCCGGGCCGTCGGCCCAGGAGACCAAGCGAGCCAGCAAGACCCCCACGGTGGACGCGCTCGGGATCAACCTGACCGAGGCGGCCCGCGCCGGCAAGCTCGATCCGGTGATCGGGCGCGAGAAGGAGATCGAGCGGGTCATCCAGATCCTGTCCCGCCGGACGAAGAACAACCCGGCCCTGATCGGCGAGCCTGGCGTCGGCAAGACCGCCATCGCCGAGGGTCTCGCCCATCGGATCGTCGCCGGCGACGTCCCCGAGACCCTTCTCAACAAGCGTGTCCTGACCCTCGACATCGGCTCCCTCGTCGCCGGCACGAAATACCGCGGCGAGTTCGAGGAGCGCCTCAAGAAGATCATCGAGGAGCTCCGCAACACGAACGACGCGGTCCTGTTCATCGATGAGCTGCACACCCTTGTCGGGGCCGGTGCGGCCGAGGGCGCGATCGACGCGGCCAACATCCTCAAGCCGCCGCTTGCCCGGGGCGAGCTCCAGTGCATCGGGGCCACCACCCTCGACGAGTACCGCAAGTACATCGAGCGCGATGCCGCGCTCGAGCGCCGCTTCCAGCCGGTCATGGTCGAGGAGCCCACCCTTGAGCAGACCATCGAGATCCTCAAGGGGATCCGCGAGCGCTACGAGCAGCACCACAAGGTCACGATCACCGACGAAGCGGTCAAGGCGGCCGCGGAGTTGTCCGTCCGCTACATCACGGACCGCCACCTGCCGGACAAGGCGATCGACCTGATCGATGAGGCTGCCAGCCGGGTCCGTTTGCGCTACGCCTCGGCGCCACCCGCCCTGCGCGAGGCCCAGCGCGAGCTCGACCGGGTGACGAAGGAGAAGGACGCCGCGATCAACGCCCAGGAGTACGAGGAGGCAGCCAAGCTGCGTGAGGCCGAGGCCACCCAGAAGGATGTCTGCGACGGGCTCCGAGCGGAATGGCAGTCGAAGGTCACGGCCGAGCAGCCGACCGTCGGCGAAGAGGAGATCGCCCAGGTCGTGGCGATGTGGACCGGGATCCCGGTGACCCGGATCGCCCAGGAGGAGTCCGAGCGGCTCCTCCACATGGAGGATGCCCTCCACAAACGGGTGATCGGCCAGCAGGAGGCGATCGACATCGTGTCGAAGGCCGTCCGCCGTGCCCGGGCCGGCCTCAAGGATCCCAAGCGGCCGATCGGCTCGTTCATCTTTCTGGGCCCCACCGGCGTGGGCAAGACCGAGCTGGCCAAGGCACTCGCCGAGTTCATGTTCGGCAGCGAGGACGCCCTGATCAAGATCGACATGAGCGAGTTCATGGAGCGCCACAACGTCAGCCGCCTGGTCGGAGCACCCCCCGGCTATGTCGGCTTTGACGAGGGCGGCCAGCTGACCGAGGCGGTCCGCCGCAAGAGCTACGCGGTCGTCCTTCTCGACGAGGTGGAGAAGGCCCATCCGGAGGTCTTCAACATCCTCCTCCAGATTCTCGAGGACGGTCACCTCTCGGATGCCAAGGGCCGCCGGGTCGACTTCCGCAACTGCATCATCATCATGACCAGCAACCTCGGCGCGAAGCAGCTCCAGACGAACTCGTCACTGGGCTTCCGCAAGCAGGGCGACACGGACGCGACGCGGGCTGAGGCCTCCTACGAGTTGATGCGTGAGAAGGTCGCCGCCGAGCTCAAGCAGAGCTTCCGGCCGGAGTTCCTCAATCGGATCGACGCCACCGTGGTCTTCCGCAGCCTCACGGTCGAGGAGATCGGCGAGGTCGTCGATATCCTGCTGGCCCGGGTCCGCGACCAGCTCCGGGCCCAGCAGATGATGCTCGAGGTCACCCCGGCGGCCAAGGCGCACATCATCAAGATCGGCTACGACATCGCCTACGGGGCGCGGCCGCTCCGCCGGGTCATCCAGAACATGATCGAAGATGTCCTGGCCGAGCACCTCCTGCTCGGCAAGTACGAGCCCGGCACGACGATCCTCGTCGACAAGGGCGCCGAGGCTGGCCTCGAGATCCACGCGGCCGACGAGAAGACCCCCGTCGAAGCCGTCTAGCGACCGGCCGGCGGATGGCCAGGGCCCAGAGTCGCTACGTCTGCCAGTCGTGTGCTGAGGCGTTCCTCCGCTGGGAGGGCCAGTGCCGCAACTGCGGCGCCTGGAACAGCCTGGTCGAGACCTTGATTCGGGAGCCTTCGAAGGGCGCCCGGACAAGCGCAGCACGGACCGCTGCGCTGGCGATCCGCGCCGGTCAAGCACCCGAAGCACTGGCCCGGGTCACCGATGTCGACCTTCCCCGGCTAGGCGTTGGCCTGCCCGAGCTCGACCGGGTCCTCGGCGGCGGGCTCGTGCCCGGGTCGGTCGTCCTGGTCGGGGGCGAGCCCGGGATCGGCAAGTCGACGCTGCTCCTCCAGGCGGCCGCGGGTGTTGCTGCGTTCGGGACGGTCCTGTATGCGAGCGGCGAGGAATCGGCCGCCCAGGTCAGGCTGCGGGCCACCCGGCTGGGCCTGACCGATGGGCCGGCCGGCCGAGCGGTCCGGGTGGTTGCCGAGTCTTCGATCGACCGGATCGTGGACCTGGCCACGTCCGAGCGACCGAACCTTCTGATCGTCGACTCGATCCAGACCGCAACGGTCGACGATCTCGACGGGGCGGCCGGCAGCGTCGGCCAGGTCCGCGAATCGGCACTCCGCCTGATGGAGCTGGCGAAAGGCAGTGGTTCGGGCAGTGGCTCAGGTGGTCCGGCCGGCCGCGCCGGTGCGATCGCGGTCGTCCTCGTGGGCCACGTGACGAAAGACGGCTCACTGGCCGGTCCCAAGACGCTCGAGCATCTCGTCGACGCCGTGATCGGGCTTGAGGGCGAGCGCTTCGCCACGCTCCGCCTGTTGCGGGCCACGAAGAATCGGTTCGGATCCACCGAGGAGGTTGGCGTCCTGGAGATGGGCGAGCACGGCCTGACGGCCCTGGGCGACCCCGCCAGGGCGTTCCTCGCCGAACACGAGGGCGGCGCTCCGGGCAGCGTCGTGGCGCCGACCCTCGAGGGCTCGCGGCCACTCCTGGTCGAGGTCCAGGCTCTCACCGCCTCGACCGCCTACGGCACGCCCCGGCGGACCGCCAGCGGAATCGATCAGAACCGACTGGCCCTCCTCGTCGCGGTCCTCGGCCGGCGAGCCGGGATTGGACTGGGCAGCCACGATGTGTACGCCAACCTGGCCGGTGGGCTCGTCCTCGACGAACCCGCCCTCGATCTGCCTCTCGCAATCGCCCTGGCCAGCTCGTTCCGCGATCGACCCGTCCCACCCGGAACCGTGGCGATCGGGGAGGTCGGCCTGCTGGGCGAGCTCCGCTCGGTCAGTGGCCTCGAGCGCCGCTTGCGCGAGGCCGCCCGCCTGGGATTCAGCCGGGCGATCGTTCCGCGGGCCAGCCGAGGCGGCCAAACCCCGGTGATCGACGGCCTCGACGTCGTCGCGGTCGCCACCCTGCGCGAGGCCCTCGAGCGGGCACTGGCGTGATGGTCCCAGCCTGACGACCGCCTGCCGGCGATGCTAGGCTGACCGTTCATCGGGGCTCGCACCCGGGACCGGGCACGGCTCGCCCATTCCCGCAGCATCTTGAGGGACCGTGATCCGCATCATCCGCCTCTTGGGCGCCGCGCTCGGGGCGTTCATCGGTCTCGGCCTGGCGACAGCGAGCGGTCTGTTCCAGGAAACCGGGACCTCGTACGGCTTTATCGTGGCCGGCTGGACGGTGGCCTGGCTCATCGTCGGCTTCGCCATCCTGCCGTACCTGACGATCGTGCCGGCGACATGGATCGTGCGCAGCGTCCAGGCGCTCTCAACGGCCGAGTTCGTGACCGCCGTCGGCGGCCTGCTCATCGGCCTCCTGATGGGCCTTCTGCTGGGCGCCCCGCTGTCGAACTTCCCCGACCCGCTGGGACGCTGGCTGCCCCTGGCAACCTCGATCGGCTTCGGCCTGGGGATGGTAGGACTGACCGTGGCCAAGCGCCAGGACCTGATCCTGGCGGCGGAGGCCATCGGGATCCTGCGCCGCCCGGACACGAGCACCGAGGCGGCTGGGCGCAAGGGTGACCCGCACATCATCGTGGACACCAGCGCGATCATCGATGGCCGGATCGCGGACATCGTCGAGTCGGGCTTCATCTACGGGACGCTGGTGATCCCGCGGTTCGTCCTGGAGGAGCTCCAGCACATCGCCGACAGCTCGGACGCGCTTCGCCGCAATCGCGGCCGGCGCGGCCTGGAGATCCTGGCCAAGATGCAGAAGGACTCGCCCACCCCGGTCGAGATCCTGGAAGACGAGGTGCCCGGGGTCGGTGAGGTCGATGCCAAGCTCGTTGCCCTGGCCAAGCGCTACAGCGGCGCGATCCTGACCAACGATTTCAACCTCAACCGGGTCGCCGAGCTGCAGGGCCTGCGAGTCCTCAACATCAACTCGCTGGCAAATGCGGTGAAACCTGCCGTCCTGCCCGGCGAGGAACTCAGGGTCAAGGTGATCCAGGACGGCAAGGAAGCAGGCCAGGGCGTCGGCTTCCTCGACGACGGCACGATGATCGTCGTCGAGGGCGGCGCCCGGTTCATCGATCGCGAGCTCGAGGTGACGGTCACCCGCGTCCTCCAGACGGTGGCCGGACGGATGATCTTCGCCCAGCCACGGACGGAGTGACCACGACCACGGCCGCGGGGCGCGGGGCCGTCGACGCCGTGGTCGTTGCTGCCGGCGGTAGCCGACGGATGGCCGGGAGCGACAAGCTGGCGGCCCAGATCGGTGGACGGCCGCTGCTGGCGTGGACGCTCGAGCGACTGGCGGCGGCGCCCGAGATCGGCCGGATCGTCGTCGTGACGGCAGCCGACCGGCTCGCCGCCATGGGCCGGGCCAGTTGGCTGCCGTCTGCGGTGATCGACGTGGTCGCCGGTGGCCCGCGCCGGCAGGAGTCGGTGGCGGCGGGTGTCGCCCGGCTCGCCCAGGAGCCCGGCGGTGCGGATCCGGGTCGGTTGATCCTCGTGCAGGACGGTGCCCGCCCGCTGGTCTCGACGGACCTGGTGGCAGCGGTCGCCGCAGCAACCCGAGAGCATGGCGCTGCGATCCCCGTGCTGGCCCTTGCCGAGACGGTCAAGCGGGTCGCCCGCGGGCGGATCGCGGAGACCCTCGATCGGGCCGCGCTGGGCACCGCCCAGACCCCGCAGGGGGTGCGGCGGGGAATCCTAGAGCAGGCCTACGCGGCGTTCCCGCCGGACGGCCCGGCGACATTCACCGACGAGGCCGCCCTGCTGGAGGCCTGTGGAATCCCAGTCCATGCCGTCGCCGGGGATCCGATGAACCTCAAGGTCACCGTGCCCGAGGATCTCGCTCGGGCCGAGGCCACGCTCATCGGACCGGCCGCCGCCCGCGCGGGCGGGATCCGGGTTGGCTTCGGCACCGACGGTCACCCGTTCGGCCCCGGTGAGCCACTCGCCCTCGGGGGGATCAAGATCGAAGGCGCGCCCCGGCTGCACGGCCATTCAGACGGCGACGTCGCCCTCCACGCCCTGGCCGATGCGCTCCTCGGTGCGTGCGGCCTGGGCGACCTCGGTCGACAGTTCCCGGCCGGGCCGGAGACGCCAGCCGGGATCGCCGGTGCCGAGCTCATCAGGGCGGTCCTCGGCCGGGTCATCGACGCCGGCTATCGGCCGTCGTCGCTCGATCTCACGATCGTTGCTGCGCGCCCGAGCCTGGCCGGCTACCTGGACGAGATGCGCCTCGCGATCGCCGGCCTGGTCGGGCTCGACGCGAGCCGTGTGAACGTCAAAGCCTCGACCGGCAACCTCGAGGGCTGGGAGGGCGCCGGGCGTGGGATCAGCGCCTCCGCCGTCGCCGTCGTGGAGGCCGGCGGGGCTGGCCGGCCGCTGCCGCAATGACTGTCCGCCTGCTCGACACCCTCAGCGGCCAACAGCGCGAGCTCGTCCCGCTCGAGCCCGGTCATGTCCGCATCTACTCGTGCGGGCCGACGGTCTACGGGCCTGCACATATCGGTAACTTCCGCTCGTTCCTGTTCGCCGACCTGCTCGTCCGCTACCTGCGCTATCGCGGGCTGCGGGTGACCTGGGTGATGAACATCACCGACATCGACGACAAGATCATCCGAGGGGCCGCCGCCCAGGGAATCTCGATCGGCGATCTGGCGCAGCGCTGGACGGACCGCTTCCTGGCCGACGCTGCCGCGCTCCGGATGACCCCACCCGAGGTCCTGCCCCGGGCGACGGAGCACATTCCCGAGATCACGACCCTGATCGCCACCCTGCTCGAGCGCGGCCACGCGTACCGCACCGAGGACGGCTCGATCTTCTTCCGGATCGCCTCCTGGCCGGCCTATGGACGCCTCGCCCGGCTCGACCCCGCGCAGCTCCGGGTGGGCGAACGGGTTGAGGCGGACGAGTATGCCAAGGACGACGTCCGCGACTTCGCCCTGTGGAAAGGTTCCAAACCCGGCGAGCCCAGCTTCTCGACACCGGTTGGCGAGGGCCGACCGGGTTGGCACGTCGAATGCTCGGCGATGAGCATGAAGCACCTCGGGCCGTCGTTTGACATTCACACCGGTGCCGTCGACCTGATCTTCCCTCACCACGAGGACGAGCTGGCCCAGAGTGAGGCGGCGACCGGCCTGCCGTTCGTGCGGACCTGGCTGCATTGCGCCCACCTCCAGATGGCCGGCCTGAAGATGGCCAAGTCGACCGGGAACATCGAACGGGTGGGCGACCTGCTCGAGCGGGGCGTCTCGCCCCGCGCCCTGCGCTACGTCCTGATCGCCGTCCACTACCGCGCCGCGCTCAACTATGCCGATGCTTCGCTGGCGGCGGCGGGTTCAGCGCTCGAGCGCCTCGACGCGCTCTTCGCGGCATTGGCGGGCTACCGCGAGGACAGGCCTGGCGATGTGGGACTGGCCGACCTGCTGGCGAGTACCCGGGTCGGCTTCGAGCGCGCCCTTGACGACGACCTGAACATCGCGCCGGCCCTCGCCGTGCTGTTCGATTTCGTCCGCGAGGTCAATCGCCGGATCGACGCCCGGACGCTGTCTACCACCGACGCCGGAATCGTGACATCCTTCCTGCACGATCTCGACCGCGTTCTCGGGATCGGGCCGGACCCCGTCGACGCCGGAATCGGGCCCGACCTGGAGGCGCTCCTCGAGGCACGCGCCGCCGCGCGAACCGCGCGGAACTGGGCGGAATCGGATCGCCTCCGCGATGAGCTTGCCCAGCACGGGATCGTCGTCGAGGACACGCGCGACGGCCAACGCTGGCGTCGACTGGAGGAAACCCATGGCTGACGGTGAGAGCCCCAAGGCCCGCCCGAAGCGGGTCAAGCCCGATCGACCCCGCCCGACCAGCGGGTCGTTTCGTCCGACCGGCAGCGGGTCGCCGCGACCGATCGGCCAGCGTCCGGGTGGCCAGCGTTCGAGCGCTCCACGACCACGCCCGACCGGTGGGCAGTTTCGTCCGGGCGGCGGGGGAGGGGGCGGGTACAGCCCGGACGCACGGATCCCACGCGGCCCTGATGAGTGGTCGTCGAGCAACGGTCCTTCGGGGCGTGGCCGCGATGAGCGTCCGGGCGCTGATCGAGCCGGGCGCGGCAGTGCCGGCCCGGACCGCCCTCGGTTCGAGCCCCCGCGGCCCGAACGAGGTGGGCTCGGATTCCGAGGCCGCGCCGATCGACCGGCACCCTGGCAGGGCGGTCCGCCACCCGGATCCGAGCAGCGCCCTCGTCCGAACTACGACCGGCCCGCCGGACGAGTCGAGCGATCCGGCTCGGACCGTCCCGGTGGCTTCGGTGATCGTCAGCGACCCGGGAACTTTGGCGCCCGTCCGGACCGGTTCGACGATCGTCCGCGCCCGGCAGGTTTCACGCCGCGGCCGACAGAACGCCGGTTCAGCCCAGCCGAGCGACCATTCGGGCGGCCCCGGCCGGCTCGTCCGGATTTCGATCGACCGGTCGACCTCGTACGCGACCGCCCCGCCGGTCCTGAACGTGGCCGACCATCGGGTCCGCGCTTGTTCGGCGGCCGCCCTGACCGGCCCCGGCCAGACTACCCGCGCCAGACTTCCTTCAACCGCCCCGGGCTGGAACCGGCCGAAGCTGGCCTGGTCGAGTCCGGTGACGAGATCGTGGCCGGGCGCCGGCCGGTCGAGGAGGCGTTCGTCGCCCGTCGCGAGGCGCGCCGACTGCTCGTCGTGCCTCAACGCCGGGGCGCCCTCGAGAAGATCGTCCTGCATGCCACCAGTCTGCGGATCCCGATCGTCGAGGTGGAAGGCGGCTCGCTGACCGCGCTGACCGGCTTCGACGGCCACCAGGGGATCGCCCTGATCGTGGCTCCCCGACGATACTCGAGCCTGACCGAGATCCTCGCCCGGGCAATCGAGCGTGGGGAGCCACCGTTCGTGCTCATTCTCGACTCGCTCGAGGATCCCCAGAACGTAGGCACCTTGCTGCGCAGCGCCGAGGCCGCCGGGGCCCATGGGGTTATCTTCCCGACCCGCCGGCAGGCGCCGCTCAGCCCGGCGGCCGTCAAGGCATCGGCGGGCGCCGTCGAGCACCTGCTGCTGGCTCCTGTGGACGACCTGGTCGGGGCGCTGGCCGACCTGCATGTTGCCGGCCTGCGGGTCGTCGGGGCTGAAGCCCAGGCACCCCTGACCGTCCGCCAGGCCGACCTGCGCGGCCCGCTCGCGCTGGTGATCGGCAGTGAGGGCCAGGGCCTGGGGCCCACCGTACGACGACGCTGCGACCTGCTGGTCCGGATCCCGATGCGCGGCGCAATCGGCTCGCTCAACGCCTCGGTCGCCGGTTCGATCCTGCTCTTCGAGGCGACGACACAGCGTGCCGGCGCCGAGGCCACCGGTGAGACTCCAGGCGTTCCTGCCGTAGCCGAGGCTCAGCCAGTGGCCGAGGACGTGGCTGTGGCCGAGGCCGAAGCCGTCGCGCCGGCCGAGCCCGTTCTCGTTGGCGAGGCGGCGCCGGCGGCTCTTGAGCTGTCGACCGCCACCAAGCGGATCCGGCAGTCCCGGTCGGCGAAGGCCGCTGGGTCGGTCGCCAACGCTCCGCTCAAGGGTGCGGCCCAGCCAGCGGCGAAGACGACGGCCAAATCAGAGACGAAGGCGGCCACGGCCCCGAAACCAGCCGCCGCGTCAGCGGCCAGGGCCCCGAAGCCGGCCCCGAAGCCGGCCGCCAAGTCCGCCGCCAAGTCCGCCGCCAAGTCCGCCGCCAAGACTCCGCCGAAGTCCGGGGCCGATCCGGCGGTGACGTCCGCCAAGGCGCCGAAACCCGTTGCCAGTCCATCAGCGTCGGCCGATAGCGGAGACGACCTGCTCCCGTAACTGCCCATTCGGCGACGGCCCGTTCCGCAAAGCTCGCGCCCGTCGGGCGTCGCGCCCCCAGCGTCCGACGTGAGGTCGGAACCCCAGCCACCCTCTCCGTCGGCCGTAAACCTGGGATGTTTAGCAAACGCAATTCCGGCCTCTGGTTGCCGGCCCGGCCGAATCCGGGCGCCTCGGATCAGCGATCTTCGTGCGTGGAACGGCGGCTCATGGCTCGAAACCGGGGCAAGGATCAGCCCGTCTCGACCCGGAAATATGTCAGCTAAACCTGGGAGGTATACGGCGACAGCCGGGTGCCTCGTCTAGCGACCGGGCCGGGAGCAGGCACGGCCGGGACCGGGGCCCGACTCAGTCGGCGAAGGCCTGGGACGGAGCCACGACGTGACCGGTGGGACCGGAATGCCGAGCCCGGTCAGGGCCGCGAACCCGGCACACCGCGCCCCGGTCAGGGCCGCGACCCCCGGCACACCGCGCCCCGGCCGGCACGACGCAACGCGATCCCCGGGAACGGCAGCGCTTGACCCATTCGGGCGCTGAGCCCTATCATCTCCGAGCGCCACGGACCTCCTGCGGTATGGTTCTGCGCGCCGACGTAGCTCAATTGGTAGAGCAGCGGTTTTGTAAACCGCAGGTTCCGGGTTCGAGTCCCGTCGTCGGCTCCAACGCGAATAACGCCCGTTTCCCGATCCACCGCGGGCCGCAGCCCGGTCGGGCACGTTTCATGGGTAGGTTGAGCAGGTGGTGAGCTCTGCTGACTGTAGATCAGCTGTCTTCGACTGTGGGGGTTCGATTCCCTTCCTGCCCACCAAGTTCTGAGCCCGACAATTCGAAGGATCCCTGGCCCACATAGCTCAGCTGGCAGAGCACTTCCTTGGTAAGGAAGAGGTCATCGGTTCGAGTCCGATTGTGGGCTCCACTACCGCGGCGCGGCCGCAGGATGCCCCCAATATCGGGTATGGACCCGAAGTACCGCAGGTGATGGACCGGCCCGGCGCGGCCGCTCGGCCGGCACCTCGACAGATGGAGTGAAAGCGCTCACGTGGCGAAGAAGAAGTTCGAGCGGACCAAGCCGCACGTCAATATCGGCACGATCGGTCACATCGATCACGGCAAGACCAGCCTGACCGCCGCGATCACGA
>JADGQK010000124.1 GCA_017881915.1 Chloroflexota bacterium
CCGGCCCGGCCACGCCCCAGCCCCGGCCCCGGCCACGCGAGCGCCACGCGCCCGCACCCAACCCGGGTCAGGCCGGCGGTTCGACCGGGGTCGGCAGCGGCTCGCCGCGGATGCCGGCGAGCAGGTTGGCGGCGGCCATCTCGGCCATCCGGCCGCGGGTCGCCCGGGTGGCCGACGCGATGTGGGGCACGATCAGGCAGTTGTCCAGCTCGAGCAGCGGATCGTCCATCCGGATCGGCTCGGGATCGGTCACGTCGAGGGCTGCAGCGCCGATCGTCCCCGCCTTGAGGGCGGCGTACAGCGCTGCCGGGTCGATGACGGCGCCGCGGGCGGTGTTCACCAGGATCGCCGTCGGCTTCATCCGGGCCAGCGCCGCGGCGTCGATCAGGTGGCGCGTGCCGGCCCCGAGGTTGACGTGGAGGCTGACGAAGTCCGATCGGGCGAGCAGGTCCGGCAGCGCGACATAGGTTGCCCCAAGCTCGGTCTCGATCGATGGATCGACCGGCGTTGGCGACGAGTACAGGATCGTCATCCCGAAGCCCCTGGCCCGGCGGGCGACGGCCTGGCCGATCCGACCGAGGCCCACGATCCCGAGGGTGGCCCCATGCAGGTCCGAGCCGAGCAGGACCAGGGGTCCCCACGTCTGCCACCGTCCGGCCCGGACATAGCGGGCCGCCTCCGGGATGCGGCGGGCGGCCGCCATGATCAGGGCGAAGGCGAAGTCGGCGGTCGTCTCGGTCAGGACCCCCGGCGTGTTGCCGACGGCGATGCCCCGTCGGGCGCAGGCCCCGACATCGATGTTGTCGTAGCCGACGGCGTAGTTACTGACGACCCGCAGGCCCGGCCCGGCCCGGTCGAGGAGCTCATGGTCGACCTGGTCGGTGAGCAGGGTCAGGATGCCCACGCAGCCGTCCACGGCCGCCAGCAGCTCCGATCGCGACGGCGGCAGCTCCGCCGGCCAGACCACGGCATCGCAGGCCGCCACGATCGGCGCGAGGCCCACCTCGGGGATTCGCCGGGCGACGAAGACCCGCGGCCGGGCCGCCGAGGCCTCAGTTTCGCTCGTCGCCGTCTTCGCTGGCCGGCTTGCGGCCGGCCCTGGCCGAGCGCCGGGCATCGTCCGGGTTCCGCCGGGTGATCGCGTCGAGGACGAGGGCATCGGCCGCCGGCTCGATCGCCGTGACCTCGGCGGCCGCCACGATCGGGGCCGCTGCCCGGAGCGCCTCGAGCACGCTGGCCAGGGTCACGTTGCCGGCCGCCACCGCGGTCGTGGCCCGGAAGGCCAGGTGGGCCGCGTCCAGCTCCGATGGGTTGGCTGCCGCACGTTCTGCGGCCAGGTGGAGGTGGAGCTCGACCAGGTCCGTGTCGGTGCGGCGCTCGGCGGCCAGCGCGGCAAGGTCCCCTTCGAGCACGGCGATCGCCTCGGCCACGCCGCCCCGTTCGCCGCCCCAGGCAACGAGTCGCCACTCGACGGCCCGCGAGAACGACTCCGGGGTTGAATCCGCGACGTAGGTGCCGTCGCCATGACGTGACTCGATCAAGCCGACCAGGGCCAGCGACTTGAGCGCCTCACGAACGACCGTGCGACCCACCCCGAGCTCCTCGGCCAGGCGCCGCTCGGACGGGATCCGGGCACCCGGCCGCAGATCGCCGGTCGTGACATACGCGGTCAGCAGCCGGGCGATCTCTTCGGGCGATCCGCTCCGGCGGCGACTCGCGACCGAGCCGGCCGGACCGCCCCTCGTATGCTCGGACGTGGTCACGGGATCCTCGACTTCAGAGCGGTCATCTTAGCCGTCGGGCGCCGGTCGGCGCGAGAATCGGACGGCGGCCGGGTCAGCCCGTGGCCTGGAGCCCAGCCGCGATCGCATTCACCGTCATCTGGACGAGCCGGCGGACCGGCTCGCTGGCCGGGTCGTCGGGCCCATGGCGGCGTAACCGGGCGAGGAGATGGACCTGGATCTCCGCCAGCGGATCGAGATACGGCGCGCGGACGCGGATCGACCGTTGGACCAGCGGCAGCCCGTCGAGCAGGTTGGCCCGCCCGGTCACTCGGCCCAGCAGCTTCGTCGCCCGGCCGTACTCCGCCTCGATCGCGCCCCAGGCGAGCGCCGCGCCCGGACCGTCGTCGAGCCGGCGATAGGCATGCGCCGTTTGGAGGTCGACCCGGGCCAGGGCCAGCTCGGCGTTGTCCAGGACCGATTGGAAGAACGGCCAGGTCTGGTACAGGCCGGCCAGTTGGGCGAGCCCAGGTTCGCCGTGACGCGCCCGGAACTCTTCGAGGGCAGTGCCAAGGCCATACCAGCCGGGCAACCCGAGACGAACCTGCGACCAGGCGAAGACCCACGGGATCGCGCGCAGCGATGCGATCGGCGCGATGGTTCGCGAGGGACTTGGCGAGGGGCTCGGCGAGGCGATCGGCGGTCCGATCGGCGATGTGATTGGCGACGTGATTGGAGCGGCCGGCTCACGGCCTGGTCGGCGGGCCGGCCGCGACCCGAGGCGCATCCCGGCCAGCTCCTCGATCGGGGTCACCCGGCGGAAGAAGTCGGCGAAGCCTGGCTGATCGACGAGCGCCTGGTAGGCCAGCGCCGAACTTGACGCCAGGGCCTCCATGATCGGCCGCCCGTCGGCCTCGGCGGCCGCGTGGCGGCCGGCATGACCCGCGGCCGAGGCCAGCAGGGTCGCCCCGGCAAGCTCCTCGAGGTGGCGCCGGGCGATCGTCGGGTTGGCGTAGTTCGCGGCGATCACCTCGCCCTGTTCGGTCAGCTTGAGCCGGCCGGCGATCGAGCCGGCTGCCTGGGCCAGGATCGCCCGGGCGGCCGGTCCACCGCCCCGACCGATCGCTCCGCCCCGCCCATGGAACAGGGTGAGCTCCAGGCCGTGTCGTTGGGCGACCCGGACGAGTTCGCCCTGGGCCCGATAGAGCAGCCAGTTGGCGGCGACGAAGCCCGACTCCTTGTTCGAGTCGGAGTAGCCCAGCATCACCTCCTGGCGATCGCCCCGCTCGGCGAGATGGGCCCGATAGGCAGGATCCGCGACGAGGGCTTCCAGGATCGATCCCGCCTGCTCCAGGGCGGCCGCCGATTCGAGCAGGGGCACGATGTCGAGCCGGGGGACGCCCGGCGCAAAGCCCGAGGTTCGCTCGGCACCGGGCTCGGCCTCGCCGGCCAGGCGCGCCAGGGTGAGCACGTCGAGGACGTCCTGCGGCCCCCGGGTGAAGCTGACGATCCAGCGGCCTGCCGCAGCCTCGCCGAACCGACGCTGGATGTCGGCCACGGCCCGGAGCGAGGCGAGCAGCTCGAGCGCCTCGGGGCCGGCCTCGCCCCGCGGTGCGGCCTCCAGGGCCCGGAGCGCCGCTGTCTGGATCGCGCTGTGCTGGCGCAGCTCGAGGGCGGCCAGGTGGAATCCGAAGGTCTCGACCTGCCAGCGCAGATCCTGGACCTCGCCCTGGGCTACCCGTACGAGGCCGTCGGCAATGAGCGCCTGCGCCAGTTCGTCGAGCTCGGTCATGAAGGCGGCGGCATCAAGGTAGCGACCGGTCAACGGCGCAGCAGCCCCGATCAGCGCGCTGCGCGTTCGGCGCAGGCGTTCGGCCATCGCCCCCAGCCGACGTCGATACGGCTCGTCGCCAAAGCGCCGCTCGAGCTGGCGCATCAGCTCGGGCAGCTCGTCCTCGTCGACGACCAGGCGACGGGCGATCCGGCGATCGAGTCGCGCGGTGGGCACCGTTGGCGCGATCGTCTGCATCAGGCGGGTGACGACCGCCTCGTGGCCGCGCAGGACGTGATCGGCGTGGATCCGGGCGGCCTGGGCAGTCAGCTCGGCCGTCACGTATGGGTTGCCGTCGCGGTCGGCGCCGATCCAGCTGCCCCAGTGGAGAAAGGTGCCGACCCCGGCCGGCCGGGTGCCGGTCTCGCCCGAGTCAGTCGCCGGTCGGGCAGTCGGAACCGATCGGGCCAGGCGCCTCGACGCTGCGTCCGCCCGCCGGGGAACCCGATCAAGGGCGCCGTCGAGCGCCCGGATCACGACCGGAGTCACCCGGAAGAGGGTCTCGTCGAAGAAGACCATCGCGCTGCGCACTTCATCGAGCGGACTCGGGGCGATCGAGCGCAGCTCGGCGGTTCGCCACAGCAGGGTGATCTCCTCGCGCAGACCCCGGCGCAGGTCGCGATCTTCGCCTGGTGTCAGGCGCGGATCATCGAGACGTTCGACAAGGCGGGCGACCCGGCGCAGGGCGAGCAGCAGCGTGCGCCGGCGGGCCTCCGTCGGATGGGCGGTCAGGACCGGGACAACCGACAGTCCGCCGACGAGCGTCCTGATCCCGGCAGGCGACATCCCATCGGCCACGAGCTGGTCGATCGCCGCGGCCAGCGAGTCCTCGAGTGGCGCCCCCCGGCCGGCCCGCTCCCGTCGCCGGAGCACGCGGACCCGGTCCCGCTCCTCGGCCACGTTGATCACCTGGAAGTACAGGCCGAACGCCCGGATGATCGTCTCGATCGTGGCCAGGTCGAGTTGCTCGAGGTCCTCGATCACGGCTGACGGCGGCGTTCCGTCCGGGGCGCGCCGGTTGGCCTTGGCGCGGGTCCGGATTGCCTCGATCCGGGCCAGCAGCGGCTCGCCGGCCTGCTCGGCAATCACCTGACCCAGGAGGGCGCCGAGAAGCTTCACTTCGCGGGCCAGCGGATCACGCGCACCGGCCGTGCCGATCCCGGCCGGCTCCGCCCGGACGGCCGGATTCGTGCGGACGCTCCCTCTCGCGGTCATCGTTGCCCAGCCATGGCCCGCATCGTCGCACGCTCGCGCCTGCCCGGGGGTTGCGACCCGGTGCCGGTCGAGAACGCGAGACGGCGTTTCGCCACGGCGCGGCTGCCCCGGGTGCGGGGTACGGCTGGCGCGGGGTGCGGCTGGAGCGGGGTGCGGCCTGGGTGCGGGGTGCGGCCCGGGTGCGGGGTGCG
>JADGQK010000017.1 GCA_017881915.1 Chloroflexota bacterium
GCCAGCGCACCGGCCAACTTCATGCTCGCCCCGAATGCCTATCAGCTGACCCTGACGAGCCGGCTGGCGACCTCCGACCTGTTCCTGGGCGCGACCCTCAGCTGGCCCTAGCGGTCGCGCTCGGCCATCGAGGCGAGGGCCGCCTGGGCGGCCGCCAGCCGGGCGACCGGCACCCGGAACGGTGAGCAGGACACGTAGTCCAGGCCGATCCGCTCGCACTTGGCGATCGACTCGGGATCGCCGCCGTGCTCACCGCAGATGCCCAGCTCCAGGTCCGGGCGGGTTGCCCGGCCCTTGTCCACGGCGATCTTCATCAGGCCGACAACCGCGTCATCGAGCGTCTGGAACGGATTGACCGGCAGGATCCTGTCCTCGACGTACTTGAGCAGGAAGCCGCCTTCGGCATCGTCGCGGCTGTAGCCGAAGGTCATCTGGGTCAGGTCGTTGGTGCCGAAGCTGAAGAACGCGGCATCCGTGGCGATCTCGTCGGCCGTCAGGGCGCCCCGGGGGACCTCGATCATCGTCCCGAACTTGTAGTCGACCGACACGCCGGCCGCGGCCTCGACCGCCTTGGCCTCGGTCTCGAGGATCCGCTTGGTGGCCGACAGCTCGTTCACGTGGCCGACCAGCGGGATCATGATCTTGGCGATCGGGTGGCCGCCCGAGCGGTGGACGGCGATCTGGGCATTGAGGATGGCCCGGGTCTGGATCTTCACGAAGTCCGGGATCATCAGGCCCAGCCGGCAGCCGCGCAGGCCGAGCATCGGGTTCTGCTCGCGCATCGAGTTGACGACCGCCAGGACCTCCCGGGCCCTTGCATACTCGGGGTCCGCGTCGGGCGTGCCCCGCTCGCGCAACTCGGTCACCTCCACGAGCAGGTCGTCGTGGTTGGGCAGGAACTCGTGGAGCGGCGGGTCGATCAGGCGGACTACGACCGGCAGGCCATCCATCGCCCGGAAGATCCCCTCGAAGTCGCCCTGCTGGAGGCGCTCCAGCCGGCCCATTGCGGCGTCGAAGCGGGCGACGACCGCTACCTCCTCGGCGCCAAGCTCCTCGCCGGCATCCCGGCGCGCCTTGGCCCGCGTTGCGGCGTTGGCGACGAGGATCGCATCGCGCACGATCTCGAGCCGCTCGCCTTCGCGGAACATGTGCTCGGTTCGGCACAGGCCGATCCCCTGGGCGCCGTATGACCGAGCCAGGGCTGCCTCTTCGGGTTTGTCGGCGTTCGTCCAGACACCCATTCGGCGGATTCCGTCGGCCCAGTCAAGGATCGTGCGAAGGTTCGGCTGATCTTCGAAACGGGCGGAGATCGTGGGCATCGAGCCGAGGAAGACCTCGCCGGTCGAGCCGTCGACGCTGATCCAGTCGCCCTCTGCGAAGGTCACCCCGGATTCGATGCTCCGGGCCGTGCCCGCGACATAGTCCACAACGAGCTCGGCGCAGCCGGCCACACAGGGCTTGCCGATCTGGCGGGCGACCACGGCGGCGTGCGAGGTGGCGCCGCCACGAGCCGTCAGGATGCCCTGGGCCACGGCCATCCCATGGAAGTCGTCCGGCGAGGTCTCGACCCGGACGAGAACGACCTTCTCGCCGCGGCCAACCCAGGCAACTGCATCGTCGGCCGAGAAGACGGCCCGCCCGACGGCTGCGCCCGGGGAGGCGTTGAGGCCGCGGGCGATCCGGGTCGCCGACTGGCGGGCCGCGGGATCGTACTGGTCGCGCAGGAGCTGGTCAACGTGGGCCGGCTCGATCCGGCCGATCGCCTCTTCCTTCGTGATCAGGCCCTCGCCGACCATGTCGACGGCGATCTTCACTGCGGCCGCGGCCGTCCGCTTCGCGCTGCGGGTCTGGAGCATGAACAGGTGACCGCGCTCGATCGTGAACTCGAGGTCCTGGACGTCGCGGTAGTGCCGTTCGAGACGCTCGGCGATCTGCTGGAACTCGACGTAGGCCTGGGGCAGGTCGCGGGCGAGGTTGCTGATCTTCTGGGGTGTCCGGATCCCGGCCACGACGTCCTCGCCCTGGGCGTTGGTGAGGTACTCGCCGTAGAGGACCTTCTCGCCGGTGTTCGGATCGCGCGTGAACGCCACGCCCGTGCCCGAGTCGTCGCCCATGTTGCCGTAGACCATCGTCACGATGTTGACCGCCGTGCCCAGGTCGTGGCGGATCTTCTGGTTCTCGCGGTAGTCATGGGCCCGCCGCCCGAACCAAGAGGCGAATACGGCCTTGATCGCCAGGTCGAGCTGGTCGAGCGGATCGTTCGGGAATTCGCGCCCGGTCGCGGCCAGCACGATCGCCTTGAATGCGCCGCTCACCTCGCGCAGGGCCGCCGCGTCGAGGTCCGTGTCCTGCCTGGCGCCGTGGCTGGCCTTGGCCTGGTCGAGGGCCTCATCAAACTTCTCGCCGTCGACGCCCATCACGATCCGGCCGAACATCTGGATAAACCGGCGGTAGGCGTCCCAACCGAAGCGCTCGTTCGCGGTGAGTGCGATCAGCCCGTTCAGCGTGTGCTCGTTCAGACCGAGGTTGAGGACGGTGTCCATCATCCCGGGCATCGAGAACTTGGCGCCGGAGCGGACCGAGACGAGAAGCGGGTTGGCCGCGTCGCCGAAGCCCTTGCCGCTCTGTCGCTCGACTTCCTTGACCGCTTCGAGGACGTCCTGCCAGAGCCCCTCGGGCAGCTGCTCGCCGGCCGCGAAGTAGTCGTTGCAGGCCTCGGTCGTGATCGTGAAGCCGGGTGGGACCGGCAGTCCCGCCGCGGTCATCTCCGCCAGCCCGGCACCCTTGCCTCCGAGGAGGTCGCGCATCGCGGCGCTGCCCTCGGCCCGCCCACCGCCCCAGGCGTAGATGTAGCGCTTGGCAGCGACGTGGCTACGATCGGTTGCGGTCTCGGTCATTGGGTCGGGTCCCTCTGGGGTCGCGTCGGGTGCCGTCGCGCGGCACGTCAATTCAGTGCCAGCCGATTGTACCCGCGCACGTTCGGACCCGAGTCCGACGGATCGGCCCGCGTACCCGTGCGGGCCCGGGCACGAGCGCAGGCTCCGCCGCATGGAGCCCAGGCTTGACAACCGGATCGCAGGCGTCGGATAGCCGCTGGCTCCGACCCAGTCCGCGAGGGCGCCTGCGCCGGTCGACTCCGGCCAGCCTCGGTAGACTGGGCCAACATCCATGTCGAGAGGTGCATCGCCCGAATGATCGAGCTCGAGCAAGACGGCCGCGAGATCCAGCAGGCGGCCGACCAGTACAACGCCCGGCTCGTTCGGCGAGTCGATCAGACGGGCGACCTGGGCTACTTCTGGGTCCAGCTCGAGGGCGAACCCGTCCGGTTCGAGCCCGGCCAGTACATGACGATCGGCGTGTTCGCCGACGGCAAGCTGGTCCAGCGCCCCTACTCGGTCGCGTCGGCGCCCGCCGAGGCCGGCGACGGCGGCTACGAGTTCTATGTTCGGCTCGTGCCGATCCTGCGCTTCACGACCCTGCTGTGGCGCCTGCCGATCGGCCACTCGATGCGGATGATCGGGCCGAAGGGCAAGTTCCTCCTGGAGCCCGACGACCAGCGGACCCACCTGTTCGTCTCGACCGGGACGGGGATCGCCCCATTCATCTCGATGATCCGCCAGAGCCAGCTCGATGGTGCGCCACGCAAGACGGTCGTCGTGCACGGCTGCTCGCACGTCGACGAGCTCGGCTACCGCACGCTGCTCGAAGGTTGGCAACGCGACCACACCTACCCGCTCCAGTACATCCCCACGATCTCGCGCCCGAACGACCCCCGCAACGCCGGCTGGACCGGCCGGACCGGCCGGGCCGAGGCGATCGTCGGGTCGGTGTGCACGGAGCTCGGGCTGCGGCCGGAGCGGACGGTCGTCTATATCTGCGGCAACCCCGAGATGATCCTGAGGGTCGAGGCCGAGCTCATCGATCGCGGCTTTCCGGAGTTCCACGTCAAGAAGGAGCTCTACTGGCCGAAGGGCAAGGACGCCGCGCTCCTGGGGCGCTGAGCCGGATTTCTGCGCTGAGGCGCCCCGCCGCGGGTGCGCTCGGCGGGATCCCTGGTGGAAGTGACCTTCGGCCCACAGATTCGTGCGCAACGGCGAGTAGTGTCCGCTGTGTCGGTCTGCGACGATTGATCAAGAAGCTCGCAGGATTGGATGTCTATGCACCGCGTCGTCGCCAAGAGTCAGCTGTCGCCGAACGTCACCCGGCTCGTCATTGAGGCTGCCCGGATCGCCGAGATCCGCCGGCCTGGCCAGTTCGTCATTGTCCGGCTGGATGAGGGCGCCGAGCGGCTCCCACTTACGATCGCCGACGCCGACCCCAGCGCCGGCACGATCAGCCTGATCATCCAGGCCGTCGGCAAGAGCACGATCGACCTGGTCGAGCTGGGCGTTGGCGACGCCATTCGGGATGTTGCCGGACCGCTCGGCCGGCCAACTGACCTGATCGAGTCGGGACACGCGGTCTGCGTCGGCGGCGGGGTCGGCACGGCGGTGGTGTACCCGATCGCCCAGGAGCTCCAGCGGCGCGGCGTGGCTGTGACCAGCGTGATCGGTGGCCGCTCAGCCGAGTGGGTCATCCTCGAAGCGGAGCTGGCGACGGTCGGCGAGGTCGTAACCTGCACCGACGACGGGAGCTATGGTCGGCCCGGCTTCGTCACACAGGCGCTGGCCGATCTGTGCGCGGCAGGGGGCATCGATGCGGTCTACGCCGTCGGACCGGTCCCGATGATGCGCGCCGTCGCCGAGCTGACCCGGCCGTTCGGCATCCCGACGACGGTCTCGCTCAACGCCATCATGGTCGACGGGACGGGGATGTGCGGCGGCTGCCGGGTCGTCGTCGATGGCGAGACCCGCTACGCCTGCGTCGACGGTCCCGAGTTCGACGGGCACACAGTCGACTTCGGAGTCCTTGCCGACCGGTTGACCACGTACCGCCAATTCGAACAGGAGGCGCTCGAACGGCGAGGGCCCTGCCTGATCCCCGGACTCGTCCGAGCCGCCGCGGTCTCGGCGGCACCAACGGCGAGCGCGGGCCACGAGGTGCCGGCATGACCGAGCGCGTCCCCGAGGAGCGCCCTCCGCTGGAGCGGGCTCACCCCACTCCCAAGGAGCGCATGGCGATCGAGCGCCATGCAATGCCGGAGCGCCCGGCCGACCTCCGCGCCCACGACTTCAGCGAAGTCAACATGGGCTACACCGACCTCCTCGCTGTTGCCGAGGCCGAACGCTGCCTCCAGTGCAAGAAGCCGACGTGCATCGACGGCTGCCCCGTCCGGGTCAACATCCCCCGGTTCATCGACCTGCTGGCCAAAGGTGACGTCCATGCGGCCGCCGAATCGCTCCTTGACGACAACGCGCTGCCGTGCGTGACCGGTCGGGTCTGCCCGCAGGAGACGCAGTGCGAGGGCCTGTGCCTGCGCCGCAAGAAGGGCAAGCCGGTCGCGATCGGCTACCTGGAGCGGTACGTGGCCGACTGGGCCCAGACCCACCCGTCGGAGATGACCCGACACGACCATCCGGACGCCACACGCGCGGTCGCAATCGTCGGCTCCGGTCCAGCCGGGCTGACCGCGGCCGGTGAGCTGGCCAGGCTGGGCTATGCGGTCACCGTCTTCGAGGCCTTCCACGCGGCGGGCGGCGTGCTGGTCTACGGCATCCCCGAGTTCCGGCTGCCCAAGGACATCGTGGCTCGCGAGGTCGAGCGGCTCGTCGCCTCGGGCGTGACGATCGAGAAGAACTCGGTGATCGGCAAGACATTCACCCTGGCCGAGCTCCGCGAACGGTTCGAGGCGGTCTTCCTGGCGGTCGGGGCAGGGCTCCCGGTGTTCATGAATGTTCCCGGCGAGAACCTCAAGGGCGTGTATTCGGCGAACGAGTACCTGACCCGGGTCAACCTGATGGGAGCCTGGACCCGGGACTCCGACACGCCCGTCCTGCGCGGACCCCGGGTTGCCGTCGTCGGTGGCGGCAACGTCGCGATGGACTCGGTCCGGACTGCCCGTCGGCTCGGCGCTGACGAAGCAACGATCGTCTACCGGCGCGGCCACGATGAGCTTCCGGCGCGGGCCGAGGAGGTCCACCACGCCGAGGAGGAAGGCATCCGCTTCGAGCTTCTCGCGGCACCGGTCGAAGTCCTGGCGGACGAGGGTGGTTGGGTCCGTGCCCTGCGCTGCATCCGGATGGCACTTGGCGAGCCGGACGCATCGGGCCGGGCCCGCCCCGAACCGATTGCCGGGTCCGAGTTCGAGATCCCCTGCGAGATCGTCGTCGTCGCGATCGGCACGCGCTCCAACCCGCTGCTGACCTCAACCGCGCCCGACCTCGCCGTCAACGAGTGGGGCTACATCGAGGTCGACGAGACCGGGATGACGAGCATGCCCGGTGTCTTCGCCGGTGGCGACATCGTTCGAGGGGCGGCCACCGTCATCCTGGCGATGGGCGACGGCAAGCGTGTCGCGGCTGCAATGGACCACTACCTGCGCCCCGTCGAAGCGGAGCCAACCCCGGCCGGCTGAGGTCAGCGTCAGCCGATCGGGCCGCTCAGGGTCGGATCGCGGCGAGTCGATCGACGATCACCCGCTTGACCTGATCGACGCTGACCCGTTCCTGGGTCATCGAGTCGCGGTCGCGAATGGTGACCGCCCCGTCCTCAAGCGAATCGACGTCTACGGTCACGCACCAGGGCGTCCCGATCTCGTCCTGGCGGCGGTACAGCTTGCCGATCGCCGCCGTGTCGTCGTACACGGCCATGACCTCGCGCTTCAGGTCGTCCTTGATCCGGTGGCACAGCTCGACGATCTCGGGCCGCTTCTTGAGCAGGGGCAGGACCGCCACCTTGTAGGGGGCGAGATCCGGGTGGAGGGCCAGCGAGACCCGGGTCTCGCCCTTGACCTGCTCCTCGCGATACGAATCGATCAGGAAGGTGAACGCGGCGCGGTCGGCACCGGCGGCCGTCTCCACGATCCAGGGGATGAAGTGCTCCTCCGTGGCCGGGTCGAAGTATTCCAGGTTCTGGCCGGAGGCCGCCGCATGGCGGGACAGGTCGAAGTCGCCCCGGTTATGGACGCCCTCCAACTCCTTCCAGCCAAACGGGAAGCGGTACTCGATGTCGATCGCCTTCCGGGCGTAGTGGGCAAGCTCGTCGGGGGCGTGCTCGCGCAGCCGAAGACGGGCGGGCGTGACGCCGTAGGCCTCATACCACGTCCGCCGGCGGGGCAGCCACTCCGCGAAGGCGGCCGCCGCGGCCGGGCCGCCGGGCTGCACGAAATACTGCATCTCCATCTGCTCGAACTCGCGCATCCGGAAGACGAAGTTGCCCGGGCTGATCTCGTTCCGGAAGCTCTTGCCGATCTGGGCGATCCCGAACGGGATCTTCTTGCGGCTCGACTCGCGGACGTTCTTGAAGTTGACGTAGGAGCCCTGGGCCGTCTCAGGCCGGAAGTAGACGATCGAGCCCTCGTCCTGGACCGGGCCCATGTAGCTCTGGAACATCAGGTTGAACTGGCGCGGCGGCGACAACGGGCCAGCGTCGTTGGGGCAGATGAGCTGGAAGCGCTCGATCACGGTCGGGTCGGCGAGATCGGTGACGGTCAGCGCCTCGGCGCCGGGCAGCTCATCGAGACGGTAGCGACGGTGGCAGGTGGCGCACTCGACCAGGGGATCCGAGAATGACCCGACATGGCCCGAGGTGATCCAGACCTGGGGATGCATCAGGATCCCGGCGTCGAGCCCGACGATATCGTCGCGCTCCTGGACCATCGCCCGCCACCAGGCCCGCTTGACGTTGTTCTTGAGCTCTACCCCGAGCGGCCCGTAGTCCCACACGGCGTTGATCCCGCCGTAGATCTCCGAGCTCGGGAAGACGAAGCCGCGGCGCTTGCTGAGCGACACGATCGTGTCGAGGTTGGCCATGGCCGGGGCAACGGCATTCGGATCGGACGCCGCGACGTCCTGCAGTTCGGTCACTCCCGGAGTCTAGCCGAGGCGGAGACGGGTCGGCCGGATCCAGATGGCAGTCGGGTAGTCGGTTGCGAACTGCTCGTCGGTCCAGCCGTTGTCAACGATCAGGCGGCGGTACTTGGCCAGGTAGGCCGGATTGGCTGCGGCTGACGGAGCGCCCGGATCGAGGCGCGCCTCCGCCTCGAACGTGACGATGTCGTCGCCTGTGGCGTCGCTGTTGAGGTGGACTGAGACATGCGCGCTGGCTGCGATGTTGGCGGTCCGGGGCGTGCCCGACCGGCTGTAGACCAGGATCTCGCCGGCCGCCCACAGGAACCAGACCGCCGAGCTCTGGGGCCGGCCGTCCGGCGTCACCGTGGTCAGCCACGCGATCAGCTCGCGGTCGAGGCGCTCGGCCAGGCGGGCGCCGGCCTCGGTCAGCGGGTCAGGCAGGGCGAAGGGCGTGGTCATCGGCGGGACTCCGCAGACTGGTCAGTGACGGATCGATCCGGTCCAGCCCGGACCAGGTCAAGGAAGGGCAGCGAGCGAGCGTCGCGCTCCAGGCTGATCCGCACGAAATCGCGCATCGCGGCTTCCACCTCGCGCTCGGCCAGGGCCGGCACGCGCAGGGCGGCGATCGCGGCGATGTCCAGGCGCTGGTACGCCTTGAGCAGCTTGAGGCCGTCCAGGCTCAGGCCGGTCCGCTCGACCGGCGGCCCCGGATCGCGCTGGCACAGGACACCACCGAGCGGCGGTACCCAGCGGAACGTGTCACCCGGCTCCAGCATCCGGTCGCACTCGACACAGCGGTCGACCTCTGGCCGCATCCCCAGCTCGTCGGTCAGGCGCATCTCGAACCAGCGCGCCACCCGACCCGGCGCCATCCCGGCATCGAGCAGCTCGTAGGCCCGCTTGAGCAGGAGGTAGATCGGCTCCGCCGAGTGGCGCTCCTCGAGTGAGCGGTCGGCCAGCTCGGCCAGGTACCAGGCCGTGGCGGTGGATTCGAGCGAGTCGCGCAGGGCCAGCCAGGCATGCCCGACGCTGACCTGGGTGACCACATCGAACGTCCGCCCGCGGGCCAGCTGCAGGCGCAGCTCGGCGAATGGCTCGACGCTGCCGCCCAGCCGGCTCGTCGGCCGGCGAACCCCCTTGGCGATCGCCTTCAGCTTGCCGTCGTGGGGAGTGATCAGAGTCAGGACCCGGTCTGCCTCGCCCAGGTCGAAGCGCGACAGGACGATCGCGTCGGTCGACCACAGGCGCTTCAACGGCATGCGGCCACGGTAGCATCGGCGCACCGAGGGCGACGCCGAGTCAACCCGCTACCGGGAACGTGCAGGTTTGCGTGTACACTGGCCCGGCGATGACCGTGACCCGCCCGGACCTGGACCTGCCAACCCTGATCGCCGCGACCGAGGACGAGATCGTCCGGCTGGTGGGCGACCGCGATCCGTCCACCCGGGGCATGTACGAGATGGTCCGCTATCACCTGGGCCTCGACGGCAGCGGCTCGGCCGGTAAGCGGATGCGGCCGCTCCTGGGCCTCCTCGCCTACGCCTCGATCACCGGCGAGTACGAGCCGGCCCTGCCCGGGGCAGCCGCGGTGGAGCTGGGCCATAACTTCAGCCTGATCCACGATGACATCGAGGACGCCGACGTCGAACGTCGCCACCGGCCGACGCTGTGGTCGCTCCACGGCATCCCCCAGGCCATCAATACCGGCGACGCCGTGTTCGTCCTCAGCCGGATCGCCCTCCATCGGCTGACCGAGCTGGGCTTCAGTGACACCAAAGTGCTCCGCCTGATGCGCCTGTACGACGAAACCTGCCTGGCCCTGTGTGAAGGCCAGTACATCGACATCTGGACATCGGGCCACGACGATCCGATGACCGTCGAGCTGTATTTCGACATGATCGGTCGCAAGACCGCCGCGCTGATCTCGGCCGCGATCGAGGCCGGTGCACTCCTGGCGACCGACGACGAGGCCGTGATCGGTCGGTACCGGGCCTTTGGCTGGGCGCTCGGGCTGGCCTTCCAGCTCAACGACGACCTGCTCGGGATCTGGGGCGAGGAAGCCACGACCGGCAAGGCACCGTCGGATATCGAGAAGCACAAGAAGACCCTGCCGATCCTGTATGCCTTCGAGCAGGCTGGGCCGGCCGACCGGCTCCGCCTCGGCCAGGTCTACCGCGACCCGTCGCCGTCGGCCGCCGGCATCGCCGACGTCGTGGCGATCCTCGAGCGGACCGGGGCCCGGGCCTACACCCGCGACCAGGCCCACCGCTACCGCGACGAGGCCCTGGCCGAACTCGAGGCGGCCGGCACGGTCGAGCAATCGGCCCGGGAGCGACTCGAAGGGATCATCCAGTCGGTGATCAGCGCCTGATCCCGGCCTGACCGTTTCGGGGGGCCGGGCCACTCCGTCAGCGATCGTCCTCGTCGGCGTCGTTGTCGTCGTCGTCGGGGTCGCGCTGGCGGACCGCCAGGACCTTGCCGACCCGCCGACCATCAGTCGTCTCGACCGTCAGCTTCAACCCGTTCAGGCGGACCTCGTCGCCCGGTTTCGGGACCTTGCCCAGGCGATGGAAGATCAGCCCGCCGACGGTGTCGTACTCGTCGGCGTCCTCGAGCGCGAGCGGGATCTCGAAGATCTCGGCCAGCTCGTCGACATCCACCCGGCCGTCGATCCGGACCTCGTCGGGCGACAGCCGGACGACCATCGGCTCCTCGACGTCGTACTCGTCCTGGATCTCACCAACGATCTCCTCGAGCAGATCCTCGATCGTGAGCAGCCCGGCGGTCCCGCCGTACTCGTCCAGCACGATCGCGATGTGAACCTTGCGCCGCTGGAACTCGTGGAGCAGGTCATCGATCGACATCGATTCGGGCACGAACAGGGGCGTCCGGAGGAGCGCGCGAACCGTGGGCCGGGCGTTCGAACCGACCTTGAGGACCGGCAGCAGGTCCTTGGCATAGACGATCCCGATCACCCCGTCGATCGACTCTTCGTAGACCGGGACCCGGCTGTGGCCCTCCTCGACGATCAGGTCGATGGCCTCGTCGAGGGTGGCCGTCACAGGCAGTGCCACGATTGCGATCCGGGGGACCATCACCTCGTGCAGGCGCCGGTCGCCGAGCTCGATCACCGCGTTGATCATCTGCTCTTCTTCCGCCTCGAGGATCCCCTGCTCGCCGCCGCGCTCGACGATCAGCTTGAGCTCCTCGGCGGTCATCTGGGCATCGCTCGACATGCTCACCCCGAGCAACTTCGTGATCGCGCTGGTCAGCCGGGTGAGCAACCACACGATCGGTCCGAGCAGCCGGGCGATCCATTCGACCGGTCCGGCGACGAGCATCGACAGGCGCTCGGCGTAGGCCAGCCCGATCGACTTGGGAACGAGCTCACCGAAGACGATCGTGAACAGGGCGAGCAGGACGGTCACGATCAGCAGGGCAAGCCCATCGGCTCCGGCGCCGATCGCCGGGAACGTGTGCAGGAATTTCGCAAACTCCGTGCTGATGTTGACCGCGGCATAGGCCGAGGCGAAGAAGCCGAGCACGGTCAGGCCGAGCTGGACCACGGCCAGGAAGCGGCCCGGATCGTCCTTCAGGCGGCGCACTCGGCGGGCCCGCCGATTGCCGTCCTCGGAGAGCTGGTCGAGGCGGCTGCGGCGGATCGAGATGATCGCAATCTCGGCCGAGACGAAGAAGCCCTCGAGCACGGTCAGCACGATGATGACGAGCAGCTCGACGAGGTTGTTCATCCGGGCGAACCGTCGTCGGGCGGAGGCTCCTCGGGCTCGGGCCGGGGATCGCGCAGGCGGGCCGGCACGCCGACGGCCAGCTTGCCCGCGGGGACGTCACGGTTGACCACCGCGCCCGCCCCGGTCCGGGCACCCTGGCCGATGTCGACCGGCGCGATCAGCATCGTGTCGACCCCGATGAAGGCATCGCTCCCGATCGTCGTCCGCAGCTTGCGCTTGCCGTCGTAGTTGGCGGTGATCGCGCCAGCCCCGATGTTCGTGCGGGCGCCTACATGAGCGTCACCGATGTAGCTCATGTGATGCTGCTGGACGCCGGCCTCGAGGCGGCTGTTCTTGACCTCGGCGTAGTTGCCGAGCTTCACCCGAGTCCCGATCGAGCTGCCCGGTCGGAGATGGGCGAACGGTCCGATCTGGACCTCGTCCTCTACCTCTGACGACTCCAGCACGCTGGCCCAGATGCGGCAATCGCGGCCGACGATCGTGTCGAAGAGCTGGCTGCCGGCCCCGATGACCGTGCCCGCCCCAACGCGGGTCGAGCCGCGCAGGATCACGTTGGGCTCGAGGGTCACGTCCGCCTCGAGGACGACTCCGGCGTCGACGTGGGCGGTCGACGGATCGAGCATCGTCACGCCGGCCAGGAGATGGCGTTCGTTGATCCGGACCTGCATCGCGAAGGTCGCTTCGGCAAGCTGGGCCCGGTCGTTGATCCCGTCGAGGCTTCCGTCGTCACCCACCTGGACCGAACCGACCTGGCGGCCGTCGGCCCGGGCAAGGGCGATCAGATCGGTCAAGTACAGCTCGCCGGTCACGCTCGACGGCTGCAGGTCGGCCACCCGGCCGCGGACCCAGGCGCCGTCAAGGACATACAGGCCGCTGTTGATCTCGTCGATCTCGAGTTCGTCCTCGGTCGCATCCCGGGCCTCGACGATTCGCTCGACCTCGCCTTCGTCGTCGCGGACCACCCGCCCGAGCCGCCCTGGATCGGTCGTGACGACGCTGACCAGCGAGACCGCGGCGGCGGAGTCAAGGTGGGCGGCGAGGAGCGCGTCGAGCAGGTCGACCTCGACCAGGGGGACGTCTCCGGACAGGACGAGCAGCTGGGTGGCCGGCCGACGGTCGATCGCGGCCAGGCCCGCCAGCGCGGCTGCCAGCGCATCGCCCGTTCCGCGCGGCTCGGCCTGCCGGGCCGTATCGGCGCGGCCGGCGACGGCGTCCCGCACCGCCTCGACCGGCGGCGACCAGACGACGAGTGGCCGGGCGCCCGTCGCTGCCTCGGCGGCGTCGAGGACATAGTCGATCATCGGCCGGCCACAGATCGCATGGAGAACCTTGGGCAGGCGCGACTTCATGCGCGTGCCGAGCCCCGCGGCGAGGACGATTGCCCGTGTTCGCGCGAGCTTCGGTTGTGGTGTCATGCGTTGGGCGGAGCGTAGGGTCCGCCGCTCCGGAGTGTCAACGTCGCTCAGCTGGGACGTGCCGCGATCAGCTCAATCTCGATGCGGGCGCCCTTCGGCAGGGCCGCCACGCCGATCGTTGAACGGGCCGGCGGCGGGTCCGCCATGTACCGGCCATAGACCTCGTTCATCGCCCCGAAGTCGCCGATGTCGACCAGGAAGACGGTCGTCTTGACCGCGTCGGCCAGCGACAGGCCGGCCGCCTCGAGGACCGCGCCGAGATTCTGGAGCACCCGTTCGGTCTGGGCGCCGATGTCGCCCTCGACGAGCGTGCCCGTGGCCGGGTCGAGGTGGACCTGGCCGGAACAGAAGACGAGCTCGCCGGCGCCGATCGCCTGGCTGTACGGCCCGACCGCCGCCGGGGCACCCGTGGTGGCAATGGCCTGACGATCCATGTGGTCCCTCCTGGTGAACTTGACAATCGAGACAAGGCGGTGGTTGGGAGTCTCGGGCTATCTTGTCACCGCCGTCGGTCAGCCGAAGTCATCACCACGTCAGCCCGCCTGGGCCGTGCCGAGAGCGCGGGACGAGCAGAGACCTCGCGCCAGTCGACCGCAGCGCGGACGGCCCAGCCCCGGGCAACTCACCTAAGGCACGGCACGGTTGGTGATCACCGTTGCCGCGACGAACGGCGGATGATCGCCGGGCGCGACCAGCGAACCGGACTCGATCGCCTGGCGCACGACCGCCTCGGCCGCCCGGGCGGCTTCGAGTGAAGGATAGAGGACCCACAGGGTCGGGCCGGAGCCCGACAACCCGATCGGGCGGCCCGTCAAGCGGGCCAGGGCCCGCCGGAAGGGCACGATCGCGGGTTCGACCGCGGCGCTTGCCGGCAACAGGTCGTTGGCCGACGCGAGGATGCCCGCCCGGTCGTGCAGCGTACGGGCCGTCAGACCGCGCTTGAGCTCGCCGGCGAGGTGCTCGGAGGTCTGCCTGGTCGCGCCATTGAGCGGCGTCCCGGCGGCTGCGAACGCGGCAAAGACAGACGACGTCGGGACCGCGATCCGCGGAACCACGAGCATGATCCCCGGCGCTTCGCCCCGGATCGCGGCGGGCAGGTCCGTCACCCGCTCGCCGCGACCCTCCACGAGGGCCAGGCCGCCGGCCAGAAAGAACGGCACATCCGAGCCGAGCCCGGCGGCGATTCGACGGCGGTCGTCGTTCGAGAGGAACGCCTCGCCGCCGGCTCCCCAGGCCTCGAGCGCGGCATCGAGGGCCGCCGCGGCATCGCTGCTGCCACCGGCCAGGCCGGCTGCTACCGGGACCCGCTTCTCGAGGCGGGCGGCGAGGGCCGGCGCCGGCAGCGCGCCAGCCAGCGCCGAGCGGGCCGCCGCGATCGCGCGCAGCACGAGGTTGTCTGCCGCCGCGCCGAGCGCAGCCTGATCGAGGTCATCAGCGACCACGTGGAGGGTGTCGTCAGGGCCGGCGGCCGGCGCCAGCGACAGGCGATCGAACAGGCCGAGCGGGGCCATGATCGAATGGAGGGTGTGGTAGCCGTCGGGCCGTCGGCCAACGATCGCCAGGGTCAGGTTGAGCTTGGCCGGGGCCAGCCGGACGATCGGCCCGAGGCGGCGAGCGGAATCCGTCATCGGGTCGACGCCGGCGGGTTCATCTCGCGCGGGGCTCGCCGGCCGCGCTCGTCGGAGCCGATCGGCCCGATCGCCTCGAGCAACCGGATCCACTCGCCCACCGCCAGGGTCTGCGGCCGCCGGTCCGGGTCAATCCCGGCGTCCGCCAGGGCCGCGGCGATCCGGTCAGCCGGCAGAGGCAGCTGCCGCGTGAGGACGTTGTGGATCATCTTGCGCCGCTCGCGGAAGGCGGCCTGGACGAGCCGCCACAGGGCGTCCTCGGTGGGCGGGTCGAGGCGATCGTCCTCGGCGAACGGCTCGATCACGATCACAGCCGAGTCGACCGCGGGGGCTGGCTCGAATGCCCCAGGCGGGACGCGCAGCGCGATCCGAACGGTCGCGTGGTACTGGACGAAGACGGACAGGTAGCTCAGCCCGCCGGGCTTCGCCGCGATTCGTTCGGCCACCTCGCGCTGGACCATCAGGACGAGGCGCCCGGGCCGGGGCGGTTCGCCCAGGAGCCGGTGCAGGATCGGGCTGGTGATGTGGTAGGGCAGGTTGGCCACGACGTCGTACGGCTCGGGCAGGAGCCGGGTGAGCGGCTGGTCGAGCGCATCGCCTTCGATCAGGCGGAGCGATCCCGGGCTGCGGGGACCGCCCGGGGCCTGACCAGGCGGCCGAGCGAGGGCAGCGGAGAAGCGATCGCGCAGGACGGCGGCGAGGCCAGGATCGATCTCGACGGCCGTGACCGTTGCCCCTGCCGCGATCAGGCCGTCGGTCAGGAAGCCGAGGCCCGGCCCGATCTCGAGGACGTTCTGCCCTGGTCGTGGCTGCGCTTCGGCCAGGATCGCCTCGAGGACATCGACATCAACCAGGAAGTTCTGGCTGAGCGAGTGGCGGGCGCGCAGGCCCGACTGGCGCAGCGTCCGGCGGATGGCCGCAGGATCGAGGCGGGCCGAGCTCGGCGGGCTCACCGGGCAGCCAGTGGCAGGTTCGGCCGCGCGTCCAGGTCCAGGCCGGCCCGGGCACCGGCCACGAACCGGCGGCAGCCGGCCGCGCCGATCATCGCTCCGTTGTCGGTGCACAGGCCCGGACGCGGCACGTGGAGTGGCAGGCCGAGGGCGGCCGCCTCGTCGGCGAGGCGCCCGGCCAGGACCCGGTTGGCGGCGACCCCGCCGCCGACGACGATCGAGCGGGCGCCGATCGCCCGGGCCGCCCGGGCCGTCTTGCGGGCAAGGACGTCGATCACCGCGTCCTGGAAGCCCCAGGCGAGCTCGGCCACGACGGCCTCGGGGAGCAGCCCCCCGGGCTCGTCGCCCGGCAGGCCCGCCTCGGCCCGGGCTGCATCGATGATCCGGCGGGCGGCAGTCTTGAGGCCGCTGAAGCTGAAGTCGTAGCTGTCACCAAGCCAGGCTCGCGGAAAGGCGACACTGCGATGTGTCGCGCCGGATGCCGCCTGCATGATCGCGGGACCGCCTGGGTAACCCAGCCCGAGCATCCGGCCGACCTTGTCGAACGCCTCGCCGGCCGCGTCGTCGACCGTCTCACCGAGCAGGCGGTAGTCACCGTGATCACGCATCTCGGCCAGGAACGTGTGGCCACCCGAGACGACCAGGGCAACCAGCGGGAAGACAGGTTCGGGGTGGTCGTCCTCACCGGGATCGAGCAACCAGGCCGCTTCCACGTGGCCATCGAGGTGGTTGACCGGCACGAGCGGCTTGCCCCGAACGTAGGCCACCGCCTTGGCGAAGTTCAGCCCGACGAGGAGCGAGCCGGCCAGGCCCGGACCATGGGTCACCGCGACTGCGTCCACCTCGGACCAGGCCACCCCGGCATCCTCCCAGGCGGCCTCCAGGACGGGCACGATCCAGCGCAGGTGGGCCCGCGCGGCGACCTCGGGCACGATCCCGCCGGTCGCGGCATGGAGGGCCACCTGGCTGGCGACCACGTTGGCGTGGATCCGGCGACCGCCCTCGACCAGGGCGATTCCGGTCTCGTCACAGCTCGATTCGATCGCCAGCACGAGCGGGCCGTTCATGCCCCGCGATCCGTCCCCGGGCGGGGCGGCGGCTCGACCCTGACTGGTTCCGCCACGCTCGCCAGCGCGCCCCGCCGCTCTGCCAGGCGGGCCACCATCTCCGGCGAGCGGAGCGGCTCGGTGGTCATGATCAGGGCATCCTCGCTGTTGTCGCTGTAGTAGCGCGGTCGGATCCCGACCGGCCGGAAGCCGAACTTCTCGTACAACCGGCGAGCCGGCAGGTTCGACAGGCGGACCTCGAGGGTTGCCTCGGTCGCCCGCCGGTCAAGGGCGATGTCCAGGATCGCCACCAGGAGCCGCTCGGCGAGGTGGTTGCGGCGCCAGGCCGGGGCAATCGCGAAGGTGGTCACATGGGCCTCGTCCACCATCAGCCACAGGCCCGCAAAGCCGGCGACCTCGTCGCCGACCCGGACGACGAGGTAATGGGCGAGCTTGTTCGTCTCGAGCTCGGTCCGGTAGGCATTCGCCGGCCAGGGCGCCGAGAAGGCCGCCCGCTCGATCACCTGGACGGCCGGAAGGTCGTCGAGCCCCATCGGCTCGACGGCGATCCTCAGCGGGGGTCGCGCGACCACTCGATCGAACCGCTCAGGACCCCTACGCCGCGGGGCAGGCTGACGTACTCCGGTACGAGCCGGGCGAGGTCATCGGCCTCACCGGCCGCCAGTCGGGCGGCGCCGAGCCGGAGGAGCGTGGCGCCGAGCCGGGTGCGCGCCGCCTGTCCGCGGACCAGCGCGTCGGCCGGCGCTCGTCCGTCGAGATCCAGCGCCACCAGCTCGACGTCCTGGGTGAGCTTGGGCTCGCTGCCGGCCGGCACGAGCCGTGGGCCATTCTCGTCGACGAGGATGCGGTCGCGCGGACCGGCCGGCAACAGGAGGACGCGGCGCCGGGCAACATCCGGTGGCAAGTCGGAATCAGCGACGCTGACCGGCGCGAGCAGGGCGGCCGAGGTCGGGATCCCGATGATCGGGATCGCCATGGCCTGGGCCAGACCCTTCGCCGTCGCAAGCCCGACGCGCAGCCCGGTAAACGCGCCCGGGCCAGTGCCCACGACGATTCCGCCCAGCATGTCAAGCCGGACGCCGAGGCGCTGGAGCAGGCCATCGAGTGCGGTCAGGAGCTCCTCGCCATGGCGCTGGCCGGCCGGCCAGGCCGCGACCTCCGCCCGGCCGCCGGGGCGTTCGAGCGCGACGACGATCTGGCTCGTCGCGGTGTCGATCGCGAGCAGGGGCCCACGTCCGGCGCTGGTCACGGGACGGCATCCAGGTAGCGCTCGAAGTCCGCCTCGGTCGCCGTCAGGCAGATCGTCCTGGGCTCGTCCGCGCCGCCGACGATCACGATGTCGAGGCGGGCCGCCGGCAGGGCCGGGCCGAGGCGCTCGGCCCATTCGACCAGGCTGACGCCGGCGGCCTGACGCTGATCGAGGAGTCCCTCGGCCAGCACATCGCTGGCGTCGTCGAGGCGGTACAGATCAAGGTGGAACAGCGGCAGGCGGCCTTCGTACTCGGCCATCAGCACGTAGCTCGGCGAGTTGATCGTGGCCGTCACGCCGAGACCGGCGCCAAACCCCTTGGCCAGCTGCGTCTTCCCGGCGCCGAGCTCACCGTGCAGCGCGATCAGGTCGCCCGGACGGGCGGCCGAGGCGAGGGCGGCGGCGAGGGCGCGGGTCGCCTCGGGCGAGGCCGAAAGGACCCGACGCTCGGTGACCCCCGGACGAGTGACTGGCATGGGCCGAGGGTACCCGAACCGGCTGCCGGCCGGTCCGCGCGTCAGCTGAACCGCTCGAGGTCGGGGATCGGCACGATCACGATTCCGCCATCGTCAAGCTCGACCGTACCGGCCTCGAGCTGGACCCCCGCCGGGAAGCGCCGGCGCCCCACCGATCCCCGCCAGCGGCCCTCGCGACCGGCCAGCTCGCCGTGGCGGATGCGGACCCAATCGGGCGCGACCCCCGGACGGTCGAGCGGCGGGTCCACGACAAGCAGCGGCGGATCCGACACGATCCCCACTTCGCGCCCATCGAGGCGCTCGAAAAGCACCAGGAGCGGTGTCGCGATCGGCCGCCGAAACGTACCGTCCAGGACGAGGACGGCAAAGGGTGCGAGCGCCTGGAGGCTGGCCCGCTGGCGCGCCTCGGATGCGACGAGGTCGCGCAGGTCCTTGCCGGCCAGGCCCGGCACGACGATCCCGCGGACGCCCATCGCCCGGGCCCGGCTGATCGTCTCCGAGTCGAGCCGACCGCCGACGACCAGGATTGCGCCGGCACGTCCGACATCGAGGCTGCCTCGCAGGCCTGCCTCGCCGGTCACCAGCTCCAGCCGCCCACGGGTGGGGCCGCCGGCCGCGAAAGCCCCGGGGACCCCGTAGCCGGCGAGGGAGATCCCGATCCCGCGACCGGGCACCACCTCGCGGACGATCCCGGCCGCCGGCGCCTCGAGGAGCTCGGTGTGCTCACCGCTCACGACCTGCCAGCGGCCGGCCTCGGCCATCAGCACTTCGCCCGGGGCGGTCCGTGGCCGGCGGCGGCGAAGCACCGCACCCGATTCATGGCCGTCGCCGGCCCACCAGTCGCCCGGGGACAGCCCGGCGGCGGCATCACCGGGATCCGCCAGCGTCGGCGGGCCAACCTCGAGCCGGGGATCCCGACGGCGCTCGGCCAGGCTCAACCCGGCCGTGACCGGCTCGCCCGCCCCGACCAGGATCCGATCGCCGGGCCCAAGCTCGAACCAGGTCGTCGGGGCCGGGATGACCAGGGGCCGGCTGGGCACGGCCCAGACCGACATCGGCTCGATCTCAGACATCGAGACCCGGCCATAGTGCCGCCTGCCAGGCGCCGAGCAGCGCCCGGCGCCGATCGAGCCGGTCGGGCAGACGCAGCGGGACATCGCGCAGGTCGACCAGCAGACCCCCGAGGCCCCCGCCGACCTCGATGCGGGCGTGCCGGGCTCGCGATCCGAGGTTGACCTGGTCGCGGAAGCGGAACTCGGCGATCCCCAGTTGGCCCGGCGGCAGGTCGACCAGCTGGAGGCCGCCGGGGACGAGGTCGATCTCGCTCGACCCCGACTCGCCGTGGATCACCAGCCGCCCGGCGCTCTTGCCCGCCCGCAGGCCGGCCGGGGTCACCACCGTCCCGAGTGGGACGAGCAGGTCCTCGGCCAGCTCGGCCAGCAGCGCCCGGCGCTCGACCTGGTCATCAATCATCCCGATCGGGCCAAGCAGCCGGGCGTGATCCCAGGCCAGTTGGCTGGCGCCGGGCCGGCGGACCACGTCGGCCAGGGCCAGGGCGATCGCCGGGCCAGGCGCCACGGCCCACGCCCCGCCCGCAACCACGATCAGGTCCGGGGCGGGCAGCCCGCTGATGTCGGGAGTCGCGGCGACCAGGCGTTCCAGGGCGGCCCGGGCCGCCGCATGACGGACGACCGCACCGGCCCCGTGCGCCTCGCCCCACGGGGTGAGGCGCAGCTCGCGCAGGCGATCGCGCATCCGGTGGCGATCGAGTGGGATCGACGACCAGGCGAGAACGCCGTCGACCAGTCCATCATCGGGCTCGCCGGGTGGAGCGAGGGCGGCCACCTCGACGAAGGCCGGCGACGCCTCCAGGCCATCTGGGGCTGCGAGGACGCGAAGCCCGCCGGTCAGCCCGATCTCGACCAGCTCGACCCGCCGGTCGAGGACCGTCGCGAGGTCGGTCGTGGCCCGGACGAGAGCGTGACGGCCGTCGCCTGAACCGGGATGGATGGCGTCCAGGAGACGGCGCAGGCCGGCTCCGGGTGGATCGCCGGCGGTCGCTGCCGGGCCGTACGGCGGCGGGGCGCCATCGGCATCCGTGGCAAAGCGGCCGGTTTCGGTCCGGAGCAGGCCGGCGAGCACGAGCGGCCGGGTCGGATCCCGACCGGACAGGGCGGCGCCGAGCGTGGCCAGGGCGGCCACCGCCGGTTTCGGATCGAGAGCCGGCGACTCCCCGGCGGCGAGGATGACGGCCGCGACGTCACGCTCCAGGGCGAGCCGGGCGAGGGCCACCGGCTCGGAGGCTTCGAGGCTCAGGCCGTTCGCTCGCCAGCCGGCCGTCCCGGCCAGCCGCTCGACAGCGGCTCGCTCGCGCTCGCTCGTGGCCAGGATCGCCAGGCGCGGCGACTCGGTCGTTCGGGCGACGAGCCGGGGGGTCGCGGCGAACGATGACGGCCCAAGGCCGAGCTCTGCAGCAAGGCCCGCGTCGACCTCGACGAGCCGGGCAACGAGGCTGGCCAGGATGTCGTCCGGGTCGCTCCCGGCGGGTGCCGCTTCGGCCACCACCAGGCGCCACCGGCGATTGATCCGGCCGAGCACGGCGACCGCCGAGGTCGCCGACCCGAGGTCGAGCGTGAACAGGGCGCGCGGGTCGCTCGTCACCCGACCATGCTACCCGGCCGAACGGCCGCCGGTGTCCGGGCGCACCACCAGCCGGCGGTCACGGCCAGGAGGCCGGGCTCAGGCGTCGAGGGTGTCGTCCTCGTCCCATTCCTCGAGCCGCTCGATCAGCTGCTCGATTCCGATGTCATCGGCCAGCAACTCGGTCGCCGAGCTGACCTCGCCGCCGAACAGGCCGTGGAGGATGGGATCGAAGAAGAGCATGGCGTTGCTGCCCAGCGGCCGGTATGGCCGGCTGGCGTTGAGGAAGTGGACGGCCGGAGCGGCCAGTCCGCGCAGGTGGATCTCGCGGGCGACGCGGTCGACAAGCTCGTCACGTTGCTCCTCGGTCCGGTCGGGCGGCAGCATCATCGGCCGTCTCCCCCATCCGGCCCGGCGGCGGAAGCAACCTCGACCGCGTTCAGGGCCGCCTGGAAGGCCGCGTACGGGGCGGCCCCGCGCAGGGCGAAGGTCAGCACCTCAATCGCGGGCGAGCGCGCCAGCTCGTCACGCACCGTGGCCAGCGTGATCTGGGCCGCCTCGTCGAGCGGATAGCCACCGACGCCAGTGCCGAGGGCCGGGAAGGCGATGCTGGTCACGTTGTTCTCACGAGCCCGGGCCATGGCGCTCCGGACGGCCTCTTCGATGGCGATTGCGCTCGTCCCCCGGTCGCGGTCCAGCGATACGGCGTGAATGATCATCCGGGCGGCCAGCGTGCCGGCCGGGGTCACGACCGCCTGGCCCAGCCCGAGCGGGCCCTGGCGGACCGCGGCAAACTCGATCGCGTCACCGCCGACCCGCTTGATCGCCCCGCCGACCCCCGTCGCCATCCACAGGCTGGGGTTCGCCGGGTTGACGATCGCGTCGACCTCCAGGTCGCAGATGTCCCCGTTCCAGAGCTGAATCCGAGCCACGAACCCTCCACCCCGCGAGCGTCCTTACGCTCAGCGGTACCAGCCCGGCATGGTACACCCGGGGCAATCGGCGAGCCATCGTGCTGACCACCTCCCACGATATCGTGGTGCGGGCCCGCCCCACGTCGAGGGCGCTGATCCGCTCGTCTTCCTGCTCGCCGACGAGGACGAACTCGTCGTCGACCGTGACGGCCGGTCCGGGCACATCGGTCACGTCGGCCATCACCGCGTCCATCGCCACGGTCCCGACGAGCGGGACGCGGATCCCGCGGACGAGCACCTCGGTCCGGTTCGAGCCCGCCCGCGACCAACCGTCGCCATAGCCCACGGGAAGGGTCGCGATCTGGCTCGGACGGCTGGTCGTGAAGCTCGGGCCGTAGCTGATGCCGCTGCCCGCCGGCAGCTCGGCGACGCGGATCGGCCGGGCGTGCAGCGACATGACCGCCTGGAGGTCGGCCGCGACGGAGCCCTGAAGTGCCTCGGCCGGCAACTCGTCCGGCGGCAGGCCATACAGGGCCAGTCCGATCCGGACTCCATCGAGAGCCGGGCTGCTGCCCGCCAGCAGGCCGCCGCTCGCGCTCAGGTGGCGGCGCGGGATCCGGACGCCTTCCGCCCCGAGCAGGGCGATGGCAGCGCCAAACCGGTCAGCCTGGCCCGAGGTTCGCACCCGGTCGGTCGGCGCCTGGAGGTGCGACCAGATCCCGGCCAGACGGACTCCGGCGGCGGCTTCGATCCGGGCCGCCGTCGCCGCGGCCTCGGACGGTGGGATTCCGGCCCGTCCCAGGCCGGTCTCGAGCTCGAGGTGGAGCTCGAGCTGGTGCGGCGTGCGACGCCGGCCGGATGCACGGGCCGAACTGCGGGCCTGCTCGATCGCGCCCAGCGTCCGGTCGAGGAGGACCGCGTCGCCGACGGTGATCGCGATCCGCCGTCGGGCAGCCTCGGCAACATGCTCAGGCGGGACCGGGAAGAGCACCAGGATCGGCAGGCGCAGACCGGCCTCGCGCAACTCGACGGCCTCGTCGAAGGTGGCCACGGCCAGCCCATCAGGCGACGCACCACCCATGAGCCGCGCCCCGTCGGTCGCGCCGGTCCCGGCCTGCAGGGCATGGCCGATCGGAATGGCCCCGTGGCCGTAGGCGTCGGCCTTGAGGACGACATCGAGGCGGGTCCCGGCGGGCAACGCCCGGCGCAGTAGCGCCAGGTTGGCAGCCAGCCGGCCGAGGTCAATCTCGAGCCAGGCCGAGCGGGGCAGCGCCGGCAGGCCGGCGGCCGCCAGGCCGGCTGTGACCCAGTCCGGATGGCTCAGCTCGAGCTCCCGGCCGGTGGAGCCGCTTCGCCCGCCGGGCTGGCCGCTCCGCTGCTCTTCGCCGGCCGGACCCCGAAACCGAGCTTCCCCTCGGCAGTTCGGCGCGCCCGGGCCGCCGCCAGGCGCTTGCGGCCCAGGGCGATCTCGAACGGCAGGTCGGAAGCCAGCAGTCCGGCATCACCGAGGCGATCGCGGATCGCTTCGCCCGCAGTGCCGTGCAGGAAGACACCCAGGCGGGCAGCATCGAACGGGGCGAGGTGCTGGGCAAGGAGTGCTCCGATCGTGCCGCTGAGCACGTCGCCGGTCCCGCCGGTCGCCATCGCCGGATTCTCGAAGGGCGCCCGGGCCAGCCGGCCGTCGGGCGCCGCCACCACCGTTCGGGCGCCCTTCAGCACGACGACCTGGCCCCAGCGCCGCGCGGCGTCGCCCGCGGCCACGGCCCGGGCCGCGTCGTCGCCGAGCAGATCGCCATCGGCCTCGGCGGCGATCCCACTGGCGGCCCGGAGCCGGGCGAACTCGCCAGTGTGAGGGGTAAGTACGCACGGTCGCCGGACGTCCAGCCACCACTCGTCCTCGGCGGCCAGCGAGCGCAGCGCCTCGGCGTCGACGACGGCCGGCGGCGTGCCGTCCTCCTCGACCGCGAGGAGCCCGCGGATCAGCTCCACGGTCGCGAGGCCGGGCCGGAGACCCGGGCCGACGACGATGGCGTCGTGCTCGTGGTCAAGGATCCGGGCCAGCGCGTCCTCCGGCTCGATTTCCTCGCGGTCATCCTCGGGCAGGCCCAGCGTGGTCGCCTCGACCACCTTGGCCGCGAACAGCGGCTGGAGCGACTCGGGCACGGCCAGGGTCACCAGGCCCGCCCCGGCCCGGCCCGCGGCGATGCACACGAGCAGGGCCGAACCGGCGTAGTCGAGCGAGCCGGCCACGACCAGCAGCCGCCCGAACGTGCCCTTGTGGCCGCGGACGGGCCGCTCGGGCAGGAGCACCCCGGCCGTGCTGTCGTTGATCTCCTCGACAGGATCGGGCTCAGCCATTGCGGGTGTCTGCCTCCTGGAGCTCCCGGAGCCTGTCCAGCCGGGCGAGGATCCGCCGTTCGCGATCGTCGAGGCGGGCCTCGATATCGGGCGGGAAGAGATACCGGCCGCCCACGGTGCGCACCCCGAACGCGATCGCCACGGCGTATTCCGCCTCATGGCTGATCGAGACTGCGATCCGGCCCATCCCGAGCTGCTCGGCCCGCAGGGCGGCCCGGTCATGGAGGCGGACCGCCGGGGCACCGGTCGGCAGCCGTTCGATCTCGATCTCCCGCCAGCCAATGCCCCGGACGCCCAGCCCCAGGACCTTGCTGACCGCCTCCTTGGCGGCCCAGCGGCCGGCCATCGTCTCCGGCCGGCCTCGGACGTAGGCCTGCTCGGCCGGCGTGAGCACGCGGTTCGAGAAGCGCTCCCCGAACTTCGCCAGGGCAGCCCGGATCCGGTCGATCCGGATGATGTCGATCCCGAGCTCGGTCGTCCCATCCGGGACCGCCGGGACCATGGCCATGACTACTCGACCGTGACCGACTTCGCGAGGTTGCGCGGCTGGTCCACGTCCGTCCCCCGGGCAAGCGCCATGTGGTACGCGAAAAGCTGGAGGGGGATGACCGCCAGGATCGGACTGAGTACCTCGTCGGTGGCGGGGACCCAGCAGACCTCGTCGGCGAACCGCTCGATCTGGGGATCGCCTTCCGTCGCGACCGCGATCACCCGGGCGTCCCGGGCGCGGCCCTCCATCACGTTGCTGATCACCTTGTCGTAGACCGACGAGCGGGTCGCCACCGCGACCAGCGGGCATTCGGCGTCGAGCAGGGAGATGGGCCCGTGCTTGAGCTCGCCGGCCGCATAGCCCTCGGCATGGACGTAGCTGACTTCCTTGAGCTTGAGTGCCCCCTCGAGCGCGGCCGGGTAGCCGTAGCCGCGTCCGACGAACATGAACCCGCGCGAATTGACGTACCGCCGGGCGAGGTCCGCCGCGCCGGCCGCCAGGTCGAGCGTCCGCTGGGCCGCGTCAGGCAGGGCGCGCAGCGCCCGGGCCAGGCTCACCTCGCGCGCGCTCTCCAAGGTTCCGCGCGCCTTGGCGATTGCCGCTGCCAGGATCACCAGCGTCGTGACCTGGGTCACAAACGTCTTCGACGCCGCAACTGCAACCTCCGGTCCGGCCTGCAGGAAGAGGACAGCGGCCGCCTCGCGCGTGATCGCCGAGCCGACCGTGTTCGTGACCGCGATCACCGGGCAGCCTCGTTCACGGGCCAGGCGGGTCGGGGCGATCGTGTCGGCCGTCTCGCCCGACTGGGTCACGGCGATGACCAGCGTCTCCGGGTCGAGCGGTGGCGGGCTGTAGCGGAACTCCGAGCCGACGGTTGCGCGGGCCGGCAGGCCGGTCCATTCCTGGAGCGCGGCCGCACCGATCAGGGCAGCGTAATAGGCGGTCCCGCAGGCGACCAGCTCGATCCGTCGGATGCCGGCCAGCACGTCGCCCAGGCCGGCTAGCTCTTCCACGATGATCCGATCGGCGCGGGTCACCCGGCCGGCGATCGACTGGCGCAGCGCGGCCGGCTGCTCGTGGATCTCCTTCAGCATGAAATGCTCGAAGCCGCCCTTCTCGGCGGCCGCGGCAGTCCAGGTGATCGTGGTCGTGGGCCGGGTGATCGGCTCCCCGGCGACGTTGCTGATCGTGACCCCCCATGGCCGGAGGTCGGCCACATCGCCCTCCTCGAGGAAGATCACCTGGTCCGTGTGGGCCAGGATCGCGGCCACATCGCTGGCCAGGAACGTCTCGCCATCGGCCAGGCCGACGACGAGGGGCACGTTCTGGCGGGCGCCGACGAGCCGGTCCGGCTCGCCCCGATGCATGACCGCCAGGGCGTAGGCGCCCTCGGTCAGACGGAGGGCCGCCCGGGTCGCCTCGGCGATGTCTCCGTCGTAGGCCTCCTCGATCAGGTGGGCGATCGCCTCCGTGTCCGTCTCGGAGGTCAGGACATGGCCGCGCTGCTCGAGGCCGTCGCGCAGCTCCCGGAAGTTCTCGATGATCCCGTTGTGGATCACCGTGATCTCACCGGTGCAGTCCTGGTGGGGATGGGCGTTGAGGTCGTTCGGTCGGCCGTGGGTGGCCCAGCGGGTGTGGGCCAGGCCGATCGCGGCATGGGGTGTCCGGTCGGCAATCGCCGACTGAAGGTTGGTCAGCTTGCCTGCTCGTTTCTCGACAAAGAGGCGCCCGCTGTCATCGACCAATGCGATCCCGGCCGAGTCATAGCCGCGGTACTCAAGCCGCTTGAGGCCTTCGATCAGGATCGGGCCGGCCTCGCGGGGACCCGTGTAGCCGACAATTCCACACATGGCTGCTTGGTTCTCCGTCGCGGTATGGCCCCGGTCCCGGACCGACGCCGGAGCCGGGCTAGTGTAGACGCTCTCCGGCGAGGGTCGCGATGGAGTCGGCCAGCTCGCGGACAAGCGCCGCATCGGGACCTTCAACCATCACCCGCAGGGCGGGCTCGGTGCCCGATGGTCGGACAAGGATCCGGCCGCCCGACCCGAGGCGCTCGCCCGCCTCGGCGATCGTCCGGCGGAGGACCGGGTCGCCCTCCCACTGGTCCTTGTGACGAACGCGAACGGCTCGTTGCTCCTGTGGGAACAGGGGAATCTCGGCGGCCAGCTCGTCCACCGCCCGACCGGCCCGGCCCAGCACCCCGAGCAGCTCAAGGCCGGTCACCAGGCCGTCGCCCGACGAGGCGTGATCGAGGACGATCACGTGGCCGCTCTTCTCGCCGCCCAGGTTGGCGTCGTTTACGAGCATCCCCTCGAGGATGTACTTGTCACCGACCGGGGTCCGCACAAGCTGGCCGCCGGCGGCTCCAATGGCCACCTCGAGGCCACCATTTGAGAGCACGGTCACGACCACGATGCCATTGCGCAGCGCGTTCCGGCGCAGGCGGTCGAGGGCGATCAGCCCGATCAGCTGATCGCCGTCGACGACCAGGCCCTTGCGGTCGACGACGACGAGCCGGTCGGCATCGCCATCGAGGGCAAAGCCCAGGTCGGCACCGCGGGCGAGGACCGCGCTGGCCAACGCTGCGGGGGCCGTGGCCCCGCATTCGACGTTGATGTTCACGCCGTCGGGTTGGTTGTAGATCACGTCGACGGTGGCGCCTGTCGCCGCGAGGATCTCCGGGGCGGCGACGCCGCCGGCTCCGTTGGCGCAATCAAGGACGATCCGGAGATCCGTCTGGATCGATCGGGCCAGCTCCAGACGGGCGGACCGGTAGCGCTCGAGCAGGGCGGGCGCGTCGACCACCCGGCCGATTCCGGCATTGCGTGGACCAGCGAGCTCCTCCGTCCGCCAGATCAGGGCCTCGAGGGCATCCTCGCGATCGTCGTCGAGCTTCATCCCCCGCGCGTCGAGGACCTTCAGACCGTTGTCCTCGGCCGGGTTGTGCGAGGCCGAGACCATGATCCCGGCGCCGAATTCGCCGCTCCCGGCCAGGAATGCGAGGGCCGGGGTGGGCAGCATCCCAGCCAGGTGGACATCCGCGCCGATGCTGGCCGCGCCGGCCGCGATCGCGGCGACGAACATGCCACCGGAGCGCCGGGTGTCCTGGCCAACGACCAGCGCCCGGCCGGCGCCGAGCAGCTCATGGGCCGTGGCCCGGCCGAGGGCGTAGGCCAGGGTGGGCTTGAGGTCCACGTTGGCGACGCCCCGAATGCCGTCGGTGCCGAAGAGTCGGGCCATCCTAGGGGCCAGCCGAGGCGGGCGGGGCCGACGAGGGACTGGGCGAGGCCGGTGCCACCGAAATCGTGACCGAGACGGTTGTCGGCGCCAGGCCGATCAGGGTGAGGCTGGCCGGCAGGTTGACGGTGGGGGTCAGGACGTGGATGCCCGGTGCCAGCCCGTCGACATCGACCGTCACCGAGAACGTCTGACCCTGGATCCCGACCAGGGCGGCCGGCGAGCCGCCCAGCGTGACCAGAACCTGGTCGACCGACAAGCTGTACAGGCGATCGTCGCGAGCCCCGGACAGGACGATCCCTACCGAAAACGTCTGCGAGGCGGTCACCGGCCTGAGGCGGACCGTGACCGAGACCGTGCCCGAGCCGATCGTGGTGATCCCTGCCGGCAGGACCAGGTTGACGACCCGGGTAACGTCGCCGATGGCTCCGGTCAGGTCGACCGTGCCAGTGTCGATCTGGTTCAGCGAGGCCAGCGCGTCGGCGTCGCCTTCGACGGTCACCGCCGTGGGGTTGACGGTCACGCTGCTGACCTGGAAGCCGCTATTCGGCACGCCGCCGAATTTGGGATTGACCGGCACCGTCCGAGTCTGCTGGCTGCCGACCCGGATCTGCACCCGGACGGTCTGTGGGTCGATCTTGACCGGGCTGAGGGCATTGCCCAGCGCGTCCACCGCCACGAGCGGGACCTGCTGGTCGACATCGAGGCCGGATGGCTGGATCACGACCCGGGCGATCACCGCCGTTGTCAGGCGGACCACCGAGGCGGGCCCCGAGACGCTCACCGAATTGACCGACAGGACGGCTGCCTGGGGCTGCAGACCGGCGGGGACGGTGCCCTTGTCGACCTCGACCGGGACGTTCTTCGAGATCAGCGGATCGAGCTGGACCTGGACCAGCTGGGGATCGAAGTCGAGGATCTGGACCCGGGGGTCGGCGGCCTGGACGTGGACCTGGACGGTTGCAAACGCGGTGCCCGCCTTGGGCGTCGCGGTCGACAGGTCAACCGTGGCGGTGAAGCTCAAGCTGCCGAGCCGGTCGGCCACGTCGGTCGGCGCGAAGTAGCGGATGTTGGTGACCTCGCCCAGGTTGCTCAGGAGAACCGCATTCGTGGGCTGGTTGGTCGCGACGATCGGAATCCGGCCTGGCCAGACCTGGGCGTTCTGGGACAGGACGAGGCCGGCGTACAGGAACGTGGCGAGGACGACCGAGCCCAGCTTGAGCGGCCAGTTCCGGACGATCCGGGCGGCGATCCGGGCAACGTTCTGGCTCATGGGCCGGGCGGTCCAGCCGGAGGCGGCGGCGGGCCGCCGGGATCATCGGCGACCCGGCGCGGTCGGGTGACCCGGGCGCTCGAGGGACGGAGGCTGCCCGAGGGCATGTGGCCGAGCAGCGAACGCCGCCCACCGGACGAATCGAGCAGCTCGATCAGGGCTCGCTCGAGCTGGACCGGGTTCAGGTTGCGCACGATCCGGGCCCGTTCAACCAGGCTGGTCTGGCCGGTCTCCTCGGACACGACGACGACGACGGCATCGGTCTGCTCGGCGATCCCGACCGCCGCCCGATGGCGGGTCCCGAAGCGTTCGGCCGGCAGGATCGTGGTCTCGGCCAGGGGCAGCACGGCACCGGCCGCCACGACCGAGTCGCCGCGCACGATCACCGCCCCGTCGTGGAGCGGCGAGCGGGGCATGAAGATCGTGCGCAGCAGATCCGCGGTCAGGTCAGCGTGGAGCATCACCCCGGTCTCGGCAATCTCGCCGAGGGCAGTCTCGCGCTCGATCACGATCAGGGCGCCGTAGTGATCCGCGGCGAGCAGGCCGCAGGCACGGGCCACCTCGGCCGCGACGTGGCCAACGACGCGTCGATCGGCCCCGCTCAGGAGCCAGGCAAAGGAGCCGACCCGGCCGATCCGGTCGAGGGCCCGACGGAGCTCCGGCTGGAAGACGACGACCAGGGCGAAGACACCGACCAGCGCGCCTGTCTCGAGGACCTGGCGGAGGAGCCGGAGATCGAAGAAACGAGCAGCGGCATAGACCAGCAGCATCACCGTGACCCCGATCACGAGGCTGACGGCGCGGGTCCCCCGGATCAGGCTGAACAGGCCGTAGATCAGCAGGGCGGTGATGAGGACATCGACCACCGTGTTGAGCCGGACCTGGTCGAGGATCGACTGGACGAGCTGCATCGTGCGCCCAGTCTAGGTCAGGCACACAGTCCGGCGAGCCGGCTGTCGTCGGGCAGGAGGCGGATCGCGGCGGCACACAGCCGATCGCGCACAGCCGCATCGCCGGACAGCTCGACCAGGCGACCGAGGAGGAGGAGCTTGTCGCCGGCCAGCGATCGCCAGCCGCGGGCGACGTACAGCTCGACGAGGACGAGGTGGAGATCCGGGTCGTCGGGGGCCAGGCCGAGGGCCGAGTCGGCGGCATCGAGGGCGGCCTCATCGAGGCCGGCGGCGGCGAGCTCGCGACTGACCGCCACGATTGCCCGGACCGCGCTCGCCGGATCGCCGGAACCCATCGCGGCTTCGAGCCGGACGCTGACCGCGGCGATGTCGATCGGCACGAGCTCCGGCGGTGTTGCGCGCCCGGGCGCTGCGGCACCGGCCGGGCCCTCGGCGACAACCTCCCCGGCCCCGTCTTCGGCCGTCTCTCCCGGCGGCGGCCCCCCAGCGGCCGGCGCGTCGGCCAACCCCGGCAGGACCTGGACCGGTTCCTCGAGGACCCGCAGGGCGCGGGCGAGGGCCGCCTCGGCAGCCCCTCCGGGAGCGTCGCGGACGAGCTCGGTCAGGTCGGCGAGGTGACGCCGGCGGGCCCTCGACTCCGCCAGCTCGAGGGCACGCCGGGCGGTGTCGCAGGCGTCGGGCAGGCGGCCACCCACGGCCTGCACCTCGGCCAGCAGGTCGAGCGCACCAGCCGCCTCGGCCGGGCGGCCGGCCCGGATCAGCGCGTCTGCCCGACCGCCCAGCGCCGACTCGTCGCGGGGCGCCAGGCCCAGGGCGCCACCATAGGCATCGAGGGCGTCATCAAGCCGGCCAAGGCGGACCAGGACGGTGGCCCGGCTGGTCAGCGGCAGGGCCCGGTCGGGGGCGACCTCGGCAGCGTCGGCGTAGGCCACCAGGGCCTCATCGAGCCGGCCGTGCAGGGCGGCCACGTGGCCGAGGCGGAGGGCCTCCTTGTAGCGCTCGTACGGGGCATCGGTCATTGCTGGCCCCCCGGGGGCTGGCCGGCGAAGTCGGGCGCCCCGATCAACTCGACAAGGAGCGCCTTCTGGACGTGGAGCCGATTCTCTGACTGGTCAAAGACTACGCTCTGCGGCCCATCCATCACCTCCGACGTGATCTCTTCCCCGCGGTGGGCGGGCAGGCAGTGCATCACGATCGCGTTGGGCCCGGCAGTCGCCAACAGCCCGGCGTTCACCTGGAACCCCGCGAATGCGTCGCGCCGCTCTTCGGCCTCGGCCTCCTGGCCCATCGACGTCCAGGCGTCGGTGTACACGACGGAGGCACCGGCCACCACCTCGGCCGGTTCGCCCGAGAAGACGATCCGACCGCCATTTGCCGCGGCAAGGTCCTGGGCCCGCTCGACGATCCGGGAGTTGGGGGCGTAGCCCGGCGGATGGGCGAGACGCACCTCGATGCCGAGCGTCGCCCCGAGCAGGGCGAGCGAGTGGTAGACGTTGTTGCCATCGCCGACGAACGCGAGGACGACGCCCTCGAGCCGGCCGAGCTGCTCCCGGATGGTGAACAGGTCGGCGAGCGCCTGGCAGGGATGCTCGCGCAGGGTCAGCCCGTTGATGACCGGGATCGCCGCCTGGGCCGCCAGCTCCACGGCCACCTCGTGCGGCCCCGTCCGGACAACGATCGCATCGACCAGTCGCTCGAGGTTGCGGGCCACGTCGCGGACGCTCTCACGCGCCCCCAGGACGACCTCATTGGTCAGGTAGATCGCGTGGCCGCCGAGCTGGGCGGCGCCCACCTCGAACGTCACCCGGGTCCGCAGGCTGGGCTTCTGGAAGAGCATCGCCAGGGTCCGCCCGGCGAGCGCCGGTCGGGCGTGGCGGCGGATGGCCCGAAACTCAGCCTTCAGCTCAGCAGCTCGATCGAAGAGCCCCTCCACCTCCGGCCGCGACAGGTCCGCGACGCTCAGCAGATCGCGACCACGCAGCGAGCCCGCGGTCGACATCAGGCTGGCGTCCGTGCCGCGCCGATCGGCGGCGGCTAGCGCTTCGTGTACTGGGGCGCCTTGCGGGCTCGCTTCAGGCCGTACTTCTTGCGCTCCTTCATCCGGGGGTCGCGGGTGAGCAGGCCCGCCTGGCGAAGGGCGAGGCGATTCATCTCATCGAGCTGCAGGAGGGCCCGGGCAATCCCATGGCGGATCGCGCCGGCCTGGCCGGTGACCCCGCCACCCTCGACCTTGACCAGCGTATTGAACCGGCCGTCCGTGCCGGTCACCCGGAATGGCATTCGGACATCCGTCTCGTTGACGGCATTGCCGAAGTGCTGGTCCATGGTCCGGCCGTTAACGACGATCTCACCCTCGCCGGGCAGGAGGCGGACACGGGCGACAGCCGTCTTGCGGCGGCCTGTCCCGTAATAGAACGCGGGGGTCGACATGGTGGGCGGTCCTCCGTCAGGCCAGCGGCTCAGGCCGCTGGGCCTGATGCGGATGATCCGAGCCGGCGTAGACCTTCAGCTTGCGAAGCTGCTGGGCGCCGAGGCGGTTGTGCGGCAACATACCCTTGACCGCCCGGCGAATGACCTCCTCGGGACGGCGCTCGAGGAGGTGACCGAGGGTCTCTTCCTTGTAACCCTGGGGATGGCCGCTGTGGCGGATGTAGAGCTTCGACTCGAGCTTGTCGCGGCTGACCGCGATGCGCCCGGCATTGAGGATGATCACGTGGTCGCCTGAGTCCAGGTGCGGAGCGTACGTGGGCTTGTGCTTGCCGATGAGGACATGGGCGACCCGCGATGCGAGGCGGCCGAGCGTTTCGTCCGCCGCATCGACGACGTACCAGCGTCGGTCGATCTCGCTCTCACGAGGCGTGTAGGTCTTCGCGGTCATGATGCTCCGAGTTCTCCATCCAATCCCGCGCCGGCCGCCCGAGAGCGACCCGTCGCAGGCACAGTCCCCGTGCCGGAGCGGCTGCTCCGGAGAGGGCGGGCCGTCCGGCGTCGAGCGCCGCGGCGACCCCGGCCACGTCCATCCTGCCGTCGCCGACCCTCAACAGGACGGCCACGATCCGTCGAACCATTCCCCGCAGGAAAGCATCGGCCCGGACGTCGATCGTCACGACCCGACCCCTCCGGCGAACCCGGACCGAATGAACGGTCCGAACCGGCTGGCGGTCCGGCGCCCCGAAAGCGGAGAAGTCGTGCCGGCCAACGAGGACCGACCCGGCCAGCGCCATCGCGGCGTCGTCGAGTGGCGTCCGCACCCCGAGCGCGTAACGCTCGATGAGCGGCCGGTGCGGCCCGTTCCAGACGGTGTAGCGATACTCCCGGTACCGCGCCGCGTAGCGTGGGTGGAACCCATCCGGCACCCGCCGGATGCCGCTGATCGCGATATCCGCCGGGAGCAGTGCGCCGATCGATTGTTCGAGCCGGGCTCCGCTGAGCCGTCCCAGGTAGGTGAATGCGATCACCTGCCCCGAGGCGTGGACCCCGGCGTCCGTTCGACCGGCCCCGTCGACCCGACCCGCGCCGTCCGGCACGAGCCGCGCCAGCACGGCTTCGAGTTCTCCCTGGACCGTCCGCCTTCCTGGTTGGACCTGGAAGCCGGCAAAGTCCGTGCCGTCGTATTCGACCCGGGCGCGATAGCGCCGGGGCGCGCCCTCTCGAGCGCTCATTGCCGAACCCGTCCTAGACGAGCTCGATCTGGACGATCTCGGCAGAGTCGCCGAGGCGCCGGCCGATGCGCACGATCCGGGTATAGCCCGAGGTGCGATCGGCGTATTTCGGTGCGATCTCGTGGAACAGCTTGTCGACGACCAGCGGCTCGTTCGGGAACTCGGCGATGACCTGGCGTCGAGCGGCCAGATCGCCGCGCTTGGCCAGGGTGATCATCCGCTCCACCCGCGGCCGGATCTCCTTGGCCTTGGCCTCGGTCGTCTGGACCTTCTCGTAGCGCAGGACCGAGACGGTCAGGTTCTTGAACAGGGCCAGCCGCGGGCCCTGCTTGCGCGAGAGCTTGCGGCCGTCGATCCGGTGGGACATCCTCAGACTTCCTCGCCGTCATCGTCGAAGGGCTCGTCGGAGGGCTCGCCCTCGGGGATGACGAAGCCGCGCATGCGCAGGCGCTCCTTCATCTCGTCGAGCGACTTTCGGCCGAAGTTGCGCATCCGGAGGAGGTCGTCGTCGGACAGCTGCAGGAGCTGGCCAACCTTGACGATGTTATTGCGCTTGAGCGAGTTGTACGCCCGCATCGGCAGGTCGAGCTCCTCGATCGGCATGTCGAGCATGTTCGGGGGCAGCTGCGGAGGTCCGCCGACGGCGCTACCGGGCGTGGCCACCAGGCCGATGTTGGCGAACAGGGAGAACTGCCGGACGAGGATGTCGGCCGAGCGCGAGAGCGCCTCTTCCGGGGTGATCGAGCCGTCCGTCTCGATTTCCATTGTCAACTTGTCGTAGTTGGTGATCTGGCCGACGCGGGTTGGCTCGACCCAGTAGTTCACCTTGCGCACGGGCGTGAAGATCGCGTCGACCGCGATCACCCCGATCGGCAGCGACTCGGAACGCTCCGCAGCGAGGTAGCCGACGCCGCGCTCGACGGTCAGGTCAAGCTCGATCGTCACGTCGTCGGTGTCGAGGGTCATCAGGATCTGTTCGGGGTTGACGATCTCGACGTCGGCCGACTCGACGATGTCGGCGGCGGTCACGGCACCGGCACCGCTCTTGACCAGCTTGAGCTGGACCGGATGCGAGGCAAAGCTCTTGAGGCGGAGCTTCTTCACGTTCAGGACGATCTGGGTGACGTCCTCCTTGACCCCGGGGATCGTGGAGAACTCCTGGTAGACGTCCCGAATCTGGATCGAGGTGACGGCGGCCCCCTCGAGCGAGGACAGGAGGACACGGCGGAGGGCATTACCGAGGGTCACCCCGTAGCCGGCCGGCAGCGGTCCTGCCTCGTACTTGGCGAATGTGCCGAGCTCTTCGACAGGCTCGATCTGCGGACTCTCGAGTTCGATCATGGTCTGGGGCTTACCTCGAGTAGTACTCGACCACGAGCTGCTCGTTGAGATCGAGCGGCATCTGGTCGCGCCGGGGCTGGTCGACGATTGTCCCGGCGAGCTTCGCCGGATCCACGCTCAGCCAGTCGGGCGGCTGGTGGGAGCGGAGGGTTTCCTTCGCCAGCTTGAATGGTTCGCGAGTCGTGTGCGTCGCGCGAACCTCGACCCGGTCGCCGGGTCGGAGCTGATGAGAGGCGATGTTGGTGGGCCGTCCGTTGACGGCGAAATGGCCGTGGTTGACGAGCTGGCGGGAAGCCGCCCGGGAGCTGGCGAAGCCCATCCGGAAGACGATGTTGTCGAGCCGCAGCTCGAGCAACCGGAGGAGGTTCTCGCCGGTCACGCCGGGTCGCGCCTCGGCGGCGTCGAAGTAGTTCTTGAACTGGCGCTCGAGGACGGCGTAGACCCGCCGGACCTTCTGCTTCTCGCGCAGCTGCATCCCGTACTCGCCGACCTTGCGCCGGCGAACACCGTGCTGACCGGGCGGCGTTGGCCGCCGCTCGAAGGCGCACTTCTTCGAGTAGCAGCGAGAGCCCTTGAGGAAGAGTTTCATGCCCTCCCGGCGGCAGAGGCGACAGACGGAGGCGGTGTAACGGGCCATTGTGTCCTGACCTGGCTCAGACCCGGCGTCGCTTGGGGGCGCGGCAGCCGTTGTGCGGGATGGGCGTGACGTCGGTGATCGCGGTCACCTCGAGTCCGGCGGCCTGGAGCGAGCGGATCGCCTGCTCCCGACCGGCCCCGGGGCCCTTGACGTAGACCTCGACCTGGCGCATCCCGTGCTCCATGGCACGGCGAGCGGCACCTTCGGCCGAAAGTGCCGCAGCGTACGGCGTGCTCTTCCGGGAACCCTTGAAGCCGGCGATGCCGGCTGAGCCCCAGCTGATCACGGCACCACCGAGATCGGTGATCGTGATGATCGTGTTGTTGAACGTCGCCTGGATGTGAACGTGACCCTGGGGCACGTTCTTGCGCTCCTTGCGACGCTGCTTGACGGCACGCTTGCGGTCGGCCATGGCTGGGCTAGGTTCCCCTTACTTCTTCCGGCGAACGCCGACCGTCTTCTTCGGTCCGCGCCGCTGGCGTGCATTCGTCTTCGTCCGTTGGCCGCGCGCCGGCAGGTTGCGCCGATGGCGGCTGCCGCGGTACGAGCCGATCTCGATGAGACGCTTGATGTTCAGGGCGACCTCGCGACGCAGGTCCCCCTCGACCTTATAACGGCGATCGATGATCTCGCGGAGCCGATTGACCTGCTCCTCGGTGAGGTCACGCACCCGGGTGTCCGGGTTGATGTTGGCCTGGGCGAGAATCTTCTGGCTGGTCGGCAGGCCGAGCCCGAAGATATAGGTGAGGGCGATCTCCACCCGCTTCTCGCGCGGGATATCAACTCCGGCAATGCGTGCCATCGGTTACCCCTGCCGCTGCTTGTGCTTGGGATTGGTGCAGATGACCATCACGGTGCCGTGGCGACGAATCACCTTGCAATTGTCGCAACGGGCCTTGACGGAGGCTCGAACTTTCAACGGTTCCTCGATCGAACTCAGATAGCTCGGTTACTTCAGGCGGTAGGTGATCCGACCGCGGGTGAGATCGTAGGGGGAGAGCTCCACCCTGACTCGATCGCCGGGCAGGATCCGGATGAAATTCATCCGCAGCTTGCCGCTGATGTGAGCCAGAACCCGATGGCCATTCTCGAGTTCGACGGCGAACATCGTGTTCGGGAGCGGCTCGATCACCGTTCCTTCGACTTCGATCGCGTCCTTCTTGGCCACAGGCTTTCGGTCTTCCCTTTCTCGCACGGAATGCCGGCCCGAGTGGGCCGACACACGAACGGTGAGGATATCAAATCTTCGCCAATCCGGCAACCACCGGCTGGTCAGACGGTGGTCAGGATCTCCGGTCCGTGCTGGGTGATGGCGATGCTGTGCTCGAAGTGAGCGGCCAATGAGCCGTCCCGGGTCACGATCGTCCAGTCATCGGGCAGCATCATCGCCTCGTGGCTGCCCAGGGTGAACATCGGCTCGATCGCGAGGCAGAGGCCCGGCTCCAGCTTGCGGCCCACCTGGCCGCTGCGGTAGTTCGGGACCTGGGGATCCTCGTGCATCGCCCGGCCGATGCCATGGCCGACGAACTGGCGGATCACGCCGTAACCCTTCGGACCAGCGACATCCTCGACCGCCGCCCCGATGTCGCTCACGTGGTTGCCCGGCTGGGCCGCCGCGATCCCGGCCATCATGGCCAGGCGCGTCGTCTCGATCAGCTCGCGGATCGGCTCAGGTGGCTGGCCGACGTAGAAGGTCCGGGCCGCGTCGCCGTGCCAGCCGTCGACGATCGCGCCGGCATCGATCGAGACGAGCTGGCCCTCCCGGATCGTCCGCTCGCCGGGGATGCCATGGACGATCTCGGCATCGATCGAGATGCAGATGCTGGCCGGGAATGGCCGGCGCGGATTGGCCCCGGGATAGCCCTTGAACGAAGGCAGCGCGCCGCTCCGGCGGATATGAGCCTCGGCCAGGGCGTCCAGGTGGGCGGTGCTGACCCCCGGACGGAGCTCCGACTCGACCAGGGCGAGGACTTCGGCCACGACCCGGCCGGCCCGGCGCATCGCGTCGATCTCGGTCGCCGATTTCAGGCTGACGGCCATCACCCGACCCTGCCCTTGGCTTCGCTCGACCGGGCGCCGGGACCCACCGCGCCGCGGGCCGCGGCGAGGAGGCCCTCGGTCACCTCGGCGGCGGGCCGAAGGCCATCGATCGTGCGCAGGAGGCCGCGCTCGCGGTAGTAACCGACCACCTCGCGCAGGGCGCTGAGCTGGGCTGCCAGGCGGGCCGCGACCGTCTCCCGCCGGTCATCCTCCCGCTGGATCAGCGTCGAGCCGTCCAGGTCGCACAGGCCGGCGACCCGGGGGGGATGGCTGGACTCGTTGTAGACGTGTCCGTTGGCCTGGCAGATCCAGCGCCCGGACAGGCGTCGGACGAGCTCTGCCTCGGGTACTTCGATCTCGAGGGCGACGCCGACCGCGCTGCCGCGCTCGGCCAGGGCCGTGGCCAGGATGTCCGCCTGGGCCAGGTTGCGCGGGAAGCCGTCGAGGATCGCCCCACCGCCCGCGTCGGGCTGGGCCAGCCGGTCGAGGAGCATCTTGACGGTGATGCTGTCCGGCACGAGCTGGCCCCGCTCCATGTAGCGGCGTGCCTCGAGTCCGACCGCGGAGCCTTCGTGCACGGCCAATCGGAACAGGTCTCCGGTGGCGACGTGGGGGAGACCGAGTCGATCCGCGAGGATCGGCGCCTGGGTACCCTTACCGGCGCCGGGGGCGCCGAGCAGGACCAGGAATGTCACCGGATGAAGCCCTCGTAGTTGCGCATCAGCAGCTGAGCCTCGATCTGCTTCATCGTCTCGACCACGACGCTGACCACGATCAGCAGGCTGGTCCCACCCAGGGTCAGGCCGCCCAGGCTCTTGAACACGGCGGCCAGGATCGTCGGCGAAACGGCCACGATCGCCAGGAAGAAGGCGCCCGCGATCGTGATCCGGTTGACCACCCGGCGGAGATAATCCTCGGTCGGCCGGCCCGGCCGGATTCCCGGGATGAACCCGCCGTTCTTGCGCAGTTGCTCGGCGGTCTCGTCCGGCTTGAACGTGAATGCGGTATAGAAATATGTGAAGCCGAAGGTCAGCACGAAGTACAAGGCGATATACAGGAAGGCCTGGGGATCCATCAACCTGACGATGCCCTGCGAGATGCCGGCAATCACGTCGACCTTCGAGGTCGTGAAGTAGGAGGCGATCTGGGTCGGGAAGAGCAGGATGCTGACCGCGAAGATGATCGGGATCACGCCGGCCTGGTTGACCCGCAGGGGCAGGAACGTCGAGCCACCCTGGTACATCCGCCGGCCGCGGACACGGCTGGCGTACTGGACCGGGATCCGCCGCTGGCCCTCCTGGATGTAGACGATCACGCCGACGGCGGCCAGTCCAACGACCACGAAGGCGATGAAGGCGGTGAGGTCCGGGTTGTTCAGGAAGGCCGTCAGGGCGGTCGGGGCTCGACCGACGATCCCGGCGAAGATGATGAAGCTGATGCCGTTGCCGATGCCCTTCTCGGTGATCAGCTCGCCCAGCCACATCAGCATGATCGAGCCGGTGGTCAGGGCGATCATCTGGGTCAGCGTGCCGATGTCATCGAGGCCGAAGCCACCGGTCAGGACCGGCGGGTTCGAGCCGTGCAGCACGGCCAGGAAGCCATATGACTGGAGCAGGGCGAGGGGCACAGCCAGGTAGCGGGTGTACTGGTTGATCTTGTTGCGCCCGTACTCCCCCTCGCGGCTGAGCTGCTGGAGGCGGGGAATCACCCCGGTCATGAGCTGGATGATGATCGAGGCGTTGATGTACGGGTTGACCCCCAGGCCCACGATCGAGAAGCGCGACAGGCCGCCGCCCGAGAAAAGGTCGAGCAGGCCGAGCAGCTGGTTGCCGTTGAACAGGGACTGGAGCGAAGCCGCGTTCGCCCCAGGGACCGGCACGTGGGACAGGAAGCGGAAGATGATGAGGATCCCGGCGACGAACAGAATCCGCCGCCGGATGTCGGGCGCGCGGAAGGCGTTGAGCAGGGATTCAATCATCGTCAGGCGTCGTTGTCGGGGTGCTCGGTGGCCTTGGCGGCGGCCTTCGGGTCGGCTTTGCCGGTCGCCTTCGCGGACTTGGCGGCCTTGGGCTTGGCAACCTCGGACTTGGCGGCCTTGGGCTTGGCAACCTTGGGCTTGCTGGCTGGGGTGCCGGCGGAAGCGTTCGCCGTGGTCGGCTTGGCCGGCCGGCCCGGCTTGGGCGTGGTCTCCGGCTGGGCGTCCGCCCCGGATTCGACCGGGGCTTCAACTGTCGAGTCGGGCGCCGTGTGGGCGACTACGGGGACCTCAGGCTCAGGCAGGTCGAGGCCGAGGGCGGCCAGCGGACCGCTGGGAACCTCGAGCACCTGGACGGACCCGCCGGCAGCCTCGATCTTGGCAATCGCGCTCCGACTGAACGCGTCGGCGACCACGAAGAGGGCCACCGACAAATCACCGTTGCCGAGGACCTTGAGTGGCTTCTTGAGGGTCGACACGAGTCCGGCCGCGCGCAGGATCTCCTGGTTGATCGTGATCGGGGCCGTCGTTCCGGCCTTGCCGGCCTTCTTCGCCCCGGGTAGCTCGCCGGGCTCGAAGATGCCGGCCTCGACAAGGGCAGCGATCCGTCCGAGATTCACGACCTCGTATTCGATCCGGAAGCGATTCTTGAAGCCGTGCAGCTTGGGGATCCGCATCTGGAGGGGCGTCTGGCCGCCTTCGAACCAGGCCGGGATCGAGGCTCCGGCGCGAGCCTTCTGGCCCTTCGTGCCGCGGCCCGCGGTCTTGCCGCCGCCCGCCGCGATCCCGCGCCCGACGCGCTTGCGCGCGCGGTGGGCGCCCTTCGCGGGGCGCAGATCGTGGAGCTTCATGCCTTCTCCTCGGGACCGGCCTCGGGAAGCTCCTCGACCTGGACGAGGAAGCGCACCTGGCGGACCATGCCGCGGGTCGCTGGATTGTCCGGCACCTCGACGATGTCACCGATCCGGTGAAGGCCGAGGGCGCGAACCGTGGCGCGATTCCGCTGGATGTGACTGATCGTGCTCTTGACCTGGGTGACGCGCAGCCTAGCGGGCATCGGCGGCCTCCACGACAGGCTGGCCGGGGATCGCCAGGCGGACGGTCACGCCGCGACGAGCGGAGATCTCCGCGGCCGAGTGGAGCGAGGCCAGCGCGTTGATCGTGGCCCGGGTGACATTGACCGGGTTGGTCGAGCCGTGGACCTTGGCCAGGATGTCGCGGATGCCGGCCGCCTCGACGACGGCGCGGACGGCGCCCCCGGCGATGACCCCGGTGCCCTGGGAGGCCGGCTTGAGCATGACCCGGGCGGCGGAATACTCGACCCGCACCTCGTGGGGGATTGTCGTTCCGACCATCGGGATCCGGATCAGGTTCTTCTTGGCATCCTCGACGCCCTTGCGGATCGACTCGGGGACTTCGCCGGCCTTGCCCAGGCCGACCCCGACGTGGCCGGCGCCATCACCGACGACGACGATCGCGCTGAAGCTGAAGCGACGGCCGCCCTTGACCACCTTCGCGACGCGGTTGATCTGGACGACACGCTCCTCGAGCGTGAGCTTGTTGGGGTCGATGCGGGCCACTGGTTGCTCCTT
>JADGQK010000125.1 GCA_017881915.1 Chloroflexota bacterium
CGGCCCACCATGCAACGGTGGGGGAGTCGGCGGCGACCGTCTCGCGGTGACTGTCGGCGATCGCTGCGCGGAGCCGGCGGTTCGCCTCGGCGGGCGTGTGGCCGGAGACGTACTTCCGGATCCGACGGCGGCTCAGCGGGTCGGTGACGACGTAGGCGCCACGCCAGAGTCCCGCGGCCGTCTCATACAGGCTGCCGGCGCCCGAAGTTCGGCGCGGTCGGGTAGTCTCCTCCATGGCTCGGGTCCTTTCCGAGTCGAGCGCGATGCTGGTCCGGCCGCTCAATCCGGCTGGACCGCCGCGCTACTGGATAGAGTGTATCACGGTGCTGCATTGGTGCTGCACGGAGGACGTATCACGCACACGAGCGGACTACGCGAAGTAGGCGAGCACGGCCAGGTCCGCCTCGGAAACCCGGCCAACGGGGACGCGCCGCGCCCCGCCGGCGCCTGCCGGGTCCTGCTGATCGGCGACGTGATCGGCAAGCCGGGCCGTCTCGCGGTCGAGGCGCTGCTGCCCGATCTGCGCGGCGCCCGTGGGATCGATTTCGTCACGGCCAACGGCGAGAACCTGGCCGGCGGGATGGGCCTGACAGCGGCCACCGCCCAGCTCCTCTTCAGCGCGGGCGTCGACGTGATCACCTCCGGCAACCACATCTGGGACAAGCGCGAGATCTACCCTGAGCTCGAGCGCAGCGACCGGATCCTGCGCCCGCTCAATTACGGCACGACGAACGTGCCCGGCCGCGGCTGGGCCATCCATGAGGCGCTCGATGGCAGCCACGTGGCCGTGATCAACCTCCAGGGCCGGACGTACATGCAGCCGATTGACAATCCGTTCACCGACGCCGACCGGCTCCTCGATGAAGGCTCCGAACCGCTTCCGCCGATTCGCCTGGTCGACTTCCACTGCGAGATCACGTCCGAGAAGAACGCCCTCGGGATCCATCTCGACGGCCGGGTCAGTGTCGTCGTCGGCACGCACACCCACGTTGTCACTGGCGACGAGCGGATCCTGCCCGGTGGAACGGCCTACCAGACCGACCTGGGAATGACCGGTCCGGTCCACAGCGTGATCGGCTTCAAGCCGGCGACGGTCCTGCCTCGCTTCATCAACGCCCTGCCAACCCGTTTCGAGGTGGGCGATGGGCCGGTGATCTTCAACGCCTGCCAGGTCGATATCGATCCGGCCACCGGCCGTGCGCTGGCGATCGAGCGGATTCAGCGGCTCGTCGAAGTCTGAGGTGAGCGCGCGCCGGGATCGCCACACCTCGCCGGTCGATCCGGTCTTGCCCAGCTCGGCGTCGCCGCTCGACCTCCACACCCACAGCCTCCGTTCCGACGGCATCCTCGAGCCGCGCGTCCTGGTCGAATCGGCCGCGGCCGCTGGCGTCCGACTCCTGGCGATCACCGATCACGACGACCTGGCGGCCTACCGCGAGCTGACCGCTTCGGACGCCCCCGAGCTGCCCGCTGGCCTCGAACTCATCCCAGGGGTCGAGATCAACTGCCTGACCGGCAGCCAGCCCGACGTCTGGGAAGGCGAGCTGCACGTGCTGGGTTTCGGGATCCAGCCGGACGACAGCGCGTTCGAGGACCTGCTAACCCAGCAACGCGAGGGCCGCCGGATCCGGTTTGAGCGGACGCTCGAGATCCTGCGCCGCCAGGGAATGTCGGTCGACGCGGCGGCCGAACGGCTGGATCTCGGCGCAACCAAGGCGCTCGGCAGGCCGACGGTCGCCCGACTCATGATCGCTAGCGGTCACGTCGCCTCGGTTGACGAGGCATTCAAGCGCTGGCTCGGCCGGGGCTGTCCGGCCTACGTTCCCCGTGAGGGGGTCGGTCCGGTGCGGGCGATCAGCGCGATCCGGGCGGCCGGCGGCCTCCCGGTCCTGGCCCATTTCGGTGAGGCCGAGGCGCACGAGTCGCTCCTGCGGGATCTCCAGGTCGTCGGGCTCGGCGGTCTCGAGGTCTACTACCGGACGTTCGATCGCGAACACGTCGAGTCGGTCGGACGGGTCGCTGACGAGCTGGGGCTGCTCAAGACGGGCGGCAGCGACTTTCACGGCGACACGGGCTCGTACGCCGAGGTCCACGCAGCGACGTGGGTCCCCGAGGTCGTGGGGGAGCGCCTGCTCAATGCGCTCGCTCGACACTCCGAGGAGGTCGGTGTCATCCGTGACTGAGCCCGCCATCCTCCCGCCGGGTCGGTCCCTGCCGATGCTCGACGCATCCGCTCCGCCACTCGCGCTCGGTCGCCCGGCCGAGCGGCCGGCCGATGAACGAATCGACGAATATCGGCCGGACACGCCGGCCCTGCCCCGATTCGCGATCTGGACGCTCGGCTGCCAGATGAACCGGAGCGATTCCGAGGAGATGGCCGGGCGCCTGCTGGCCGCCGGCTGCGACGAGGCCTCCAACGTTGAAACGGCTGACCTGATCGTGATCAACACCTGTTCGATCCGCGAGGCGGCCGAGCAGAAAGTGATCGGCCGGCAGGGGCAGCTGGCGAAGCTCAAGGCGGCCCATCCCGGCCTGCGGGTGGTGCTGACCGGCTGCTCAGTGCGCGAGCCGGATCGGGCCGGCCTGCACAGGCGCTATCCGGCGGTTGACCTGTTCCTGCGACCCGACGAGGAGCCCGAGCTGATCGATCGGCTCGGCCTGGCGTCGGCCCAGGCCGATATTGGCATCGGCTCGCCGACCGGCCTGACCACCCTCGTCGGCCGGACGATCGTGGGCGCAGCCGACCGCCTGGCCGAGAGCCGCGCAGCGGCCGTCGGCGGCGGCGCGATTCGGCGCGAGTCGGCTACCTCAGCCTGGCTGCCGATCGTCTACGGCTGCGACAAGACCTGCACGTACTGCATCGTCCCGTTCAGCCGGGGGCCCGAACGCAGCCGCCCGTTCGACGAGGTTCTCCACGAAGCGCGCGGCCTGGCCGCGGCGGGCTATCGCGAGGTCACCTTGCTCGGCCAGAACGTCAACAGCTACGGCCACGACCTGCCGGCCGAGGCCCGTTTCGACGGGATCGATCCCGAGCGGTCGGTCGGCCGCCTCCAGGATCGCCGTGGCCGACCCGACCTGGCCGAGCTCCTCCGGGCGATCGACGCGATCCGGATGGCCGACGGCCGGCCGGCGATCCCGCGCTTGCGCTTCGTCACGTCACACCCCTGGGACCTCTCGGATCGGCTGATCGCGGCGATGGCCGACTGCCCGTCGGTCTGCGAGCACCTCCATTTGCCGGTCCAGTCGGGTGAAGACGCGGTCCTGCGCCGGATGGGCCGCCAGTACACGATCAAGCACTACCTCGAACGCCTCAGCCGGATCCGCGCGGCCGTCCCGGGGATCGCGATCAGCACCGACGTGATCGTGGGATTCTGCGGCGAGACAGAGGCCCAGTTCCAGGGGACGCTGCGCCTGCTGGAGGTCGTTGGCTACGACCAGGTCTTCGCGGCGGCCTACTCGGTCCGCCCGGGCACCCCGGCGGCCCATCTGGTCGACGACGTGCCGCCGGCAACCAAGCGCCGCCGCCTGAACGAGTTGCTGGCCTTCCAGGAGGCGATCGGCTTCGAGCGCAATCGGGCCCGGGCTGGCTCGACTGTCGAGGTGCTCGTCGAGACGATCGTCCCGGCGCGCGGCCACGACCACGACACCGAGACGCCACCGGGCCGACCCCGACCGGGCGCACGACCTGGGACGGTCCACCTGACCGGGCGAAGCCGTGCTCACACCCTCGTCCATTTCGACGGTTCGGCGGACCTCGTTGGCCGCCTGGTCGACGTCCGGATCGGCCATGCCGGGCCCTACTCCCTCCGCGGAGCGCTCGCCTGACTGATCGAGCGGACCGCCCGCCCCTGCTCGTGCTCGGCGGCCCCACGGCCACCGGCAAGACCGGCCTGGCCGTCTCGCTGGCGCTGGCCCTGGCCGACGCGGGCCGGCCGGTCGAGATCCTGTCGGCCGACTCGCGCCAGGTCTACCGCGGGATGGACATCGGCACAGCGAAGCCGACGATCGCGGAGCGGCAGGGCGTCGCGCACCACTTGCTCGACCTGGTCGAACCCGATGAAGGGTTCTCCGTGGCCGACTTCATCCGGGCAGCCGAGCCAATCCTCGAAGACCTGGCGGAGCGGGGCCGGGCCGCCCTGCTCGTCGGTGGCACCGGACTGTGGCTGCGGGCGCTGGCAACGGGCCTCGACGTAGACGCCTCGCCGGCCGACCCGGCGCTGCGGGCACGGCTGGAGGTCGAGCTGGCCAGCACTGGCCTCGCCGAGTTCGCAGCGCGGCTGTCCGCCGAGGCGCCCCAGACCGCCGCCCGAACCGACCTCCACAACCCGCGCCGGGTCGTGCGCGCCCTCGAGATTGCCACGCTCCGCGGCGACGGGCCGGCGGCTCGCCCGCTCGGCTACGGCGGCCGGGTGTTGCGCCTGCACCTGGCCCTCGATCCGGGGCTCAATCGGGCCTGGATCGAGGGCCGGGCCATCGGCCAGCTCGACGGCGGACTGCCCGATGAGGCGGCCCGGCTGCGCGCCCGGTATCGCTCGGATCTCCGCTCGTTCAGCGCCATCGGTTACCAGGAGGCGTTCGACCTGCTCGACGGCCGGCTCGACCGAGCAGGCTTCCTGGCCGTCAACGTCGCCCGCAACGTCGCCTTTGCCCGGCGCCAGCGGACGTGGTTCCGGGCCGACGCGTTCGGCCATGTCCAGCTCGAGCTCGACGCCGCGGCGGATCCCTTCGGGGCGGCGTTCGAGGCCAGCCGCTGGTTCCTGGCGGGCGAGCCGGTATCCTGACGACCCCATGAAGACTCAGGGCAGCTCCGCCGGCGTCATGATCGACCTCGCCACTCCGGTCGAACGCGCCTTCCTGCTGGCCGTGGACACCGATACCGACGACGGCTGGACCGCCGAGGACTCGCTCG
>JADGQK010000060.1 GCA_017881915.1 Chloroflexota bacterium
ATGGACGCGGCCTACCGCTCGGCGAAGTCTCGTTCGTGGGAGCCGGTCGAGCTGTTCGAGTGGCGGGGCGGCTCAACAGCGCGGATCGCCCGAACGCCCGAGACGTACGAGGGCCAGACGGTCATCAAGCGTGAGCTCCTGCCGGACGGCCGAACCAAGCTGATCCTGAAGGACCCCGCCTCGGGCGACTTCACCGACCGGGTCGTGTCGGGCGGCTGATCTGCCCACCTGCCGGGGTTGGCCCGAGGATCGCCGAACCCGTCGGCATGAAGGGCGATCAGCAGCGTGTCCTCCTGTCAGGCAGGCAGGTTCCCCGTAGGGCGGAACACGAAGAAGCTCTGCAGGCGCAGGAAGTCGTGTTCAGCGACGAGCTCATAGCCTGCCGCGGCCATCTCTGCCTTGATCGTCGCGGGGTCGGTCGCGTGGCCGAAGATCCGCGTGAGCCAGCGGATCGGTCGGTTCTCGACAATCGCAACTCGCCCGCCGTTCCGCAGGTACCGCCCGGCGCGGCGGAAGTAGGTCGGCTGGTCGGGCAGGTGATGGTAGACGTTCCGGAGAAAGATGATGTCGACGGCGCCGGGGAGCAACGGGTCGTCAGGGGCGGGTTCGACAACCTGGATCGCGAGGAACGCCTGCGCCCCACGCTCGGCGACAAGCGCGGCCCTGGGATGGTCCGGCTCGACCGCAATGACGACGCCGGAAGGACCGATCGCCTTTGCGAAACGGAGCGTGAAGTAGCCTTCGCCCGCGCCGAGGTCCGCCAGCCTGACCCCTGGGCCCAGCTCGAGCGCGGCGATGATCAGGTCCGGGCGACGACGGAACATGGACAGCCACGGGCTGCACGCCATTGCTGGGCTCCTGGACGAAGAATCCCGCCGGCTACAACTATGCGCCCGAGCCAGGCGCGTGGCACGCGACCGGCTCGAGACCATCGGCTGCTGCGCGCCGGGTGCGACGAGGCTTGACGACCCCCAGTGATGCCCGGTCAGGCGCGGGCCTGGTCAAGAGCCGACTGCAGCGACTGGGCGTAAGCCTCGCTGGTGTAGGTCGCCCCCGAGATGCTGTCGATGCTGGCGCTCTGGGCCGAGATCGCCTCGCCCTGGAGGATGGGGGCAACGCTCTGTGAGATGAACCCCGATCGGCCCTGGCTGGGGAGCTGCAGGGCCGTGACGCCGGTGATCTTGCCGCCGGTCAGCGTGACCTGGACCTGGACCTGCCCAAACGGATCCTGGACCACAGCCCCGGTGAAGGTGCCGCTGCCTTTCGCCGGGGCTGTCGAGGGAGCCGTCGGAGTGGTTGAGCCACCTGGGGCGATGGCCACCTTGCCCGGCAGGCTGAGTGCGGACGCGCTGCTGGCGGGCGTCTTGAAGCTGAACAGCAAGGCGAGCGCGAGGCACGTGGTGACAAAGGCGGCGACGGCACGTTTCGGCATGGGATCTCCGGATCAGAACCCGAATCGTTCAGGGCGGACGCGAACCCGCGGGATGCCCTGGGCGCGGGGGCCCGGCTGGAGCAGGTCGCAGGTCGTTGTGGTCATCGGATCCGACTGTGACGCGCCTCCATTAGACCAGCCTGAAAGCCGGGGAGACTGTCGATCGCAGTCTGGTGCGGCGCGCCTCGGGCCCTGGCTGCTCCCGTCTTACGTTGCGGGCGCCCAGAGTCCGCCCGTCGACGCCAGCCAGTCGGCCACCCGGTCGCAGGAGCCCGCGACATCGTCGTCCGAAACGTCCAATTCGAGCACGGGCAGGCTCGACGCGTGCGCCAGCTTCCGCAACAACTCCTGCTCAGCCACGAACATCGACAGGTCGTCGTACTGGGCCGGATTGCCGGACACCACGAGCCGATCGCGACGCGCCGCGGCGAACGTGTCAGGCCGGCGGGTGCACAGCACGACATGGAAGCCGAGCGGGCGCAGCCGGTCTTCGAGCCACCCGAAGTCCGGGGCGTGCCCGGTCGCCTCGAGCTGGAAGGCGCGGGTCGAGAGGTGGAACCGGTCGACGATCCAGGAGTAGTAGGGCAGGAGCTCGAAGAGCCTCGCCCACGTGGCGTAGGCCTCCAGTGCGCGCGGCTCCTCCTCCGCTGTGTAGTTGATCAGGCCCGTACCCCAGGGCACCGGCGAGAAACCGCACCACTCGGCGGAGATGAGCGGTGAGTGGTAGCGGTAGCGACGCGGCCCGACGATCCGCTCGTGCTCGTTGAGCGCGAAGGCGATGTCCGTCTTGTGGGTCAGGCGGGTGCCCTCGAGGATGATCTTCGGGGTGAGCTTGTCCCGGGCCATGCGCGAACGCTAGGCGGACGGGAGCGACGACGCAAGGCAGCCGCGCTGACTGGGTCAGGCGTGTGAACGGACGTCCGCGAAGCGCTGCCGTTCGGCGACAACGAAGACAAGGGCCAGCAGCCCGCTGAAAGCGATCGCGAGCACCATCTGGATCCCGCCCAGAATCACGATGTCGAGGGCCGCAATCACGAACCAGGCCGCGAAGCCCACGAGCACGGTTCGGAGCGAGCGCTCAAAGAGGATCTCCCGGGCCATGACCGCCGCGATTGGCACGAGCGGAGCGTAGCCGGTGAAGATGGCGGCCCCGTCCACCCGGGTCAAACCTCCGAGGACGGTCGGATAGAAACCGCTCGTGAGGATCCCGCTGACCGCACTCGCCGCGTAGCCAATCGCCGCGAGGACCATGAAGCCGCCAGCCAGGGTCAAGCCCAGGGGACGATCGTGCGCCGTTGCAGAGGCTCCCTTCCGGCCCGATCTTGTCGAGCTCTACGGGCGCTGTCAAGGGAGGCGAGCGGCCCGACGTCGATGGGTGAGCTCAGCCCGGCCGGGTACGCAGCAGGACGACCCCGAGGAGTCCGGTCGGAAGATAGGCCACGAAGGGCGGCATGTCGCCGAGGACCGCATAGCCGACGGCAATCAGGGCGCCGATGACGACCGCAAACCAGCCGGCGGCCGTCGACAGCGTGCCTCCGACGATCACCGCCAGGCCGAGCGCGACAAGGGAGCCACCGGCGAGGTATGTGAAGGCAGCGAACAGGCCGTTCGCCCAGTGGTTGGTGATGACATACGCCGGCTCCATCGAACCGTGGGCGACGAAGGACGCCGCCGCATCCGGTGTCACCGCGATACGGAAGACCAGAGACGCCAGCCAGGCCGTTGCAGCGACGACGTAGATGACGGTCGCCGCCCGAGCAGCCGTGGCCCCACGCTCCCCGACGCGCTCGGGGACCAGCCAGAGGCCGGCTGCCGTCAGGACGGTCGCGATAAGGAACAAGGTATTCGTGACTGCCCAGGCGGTGGCCGCGTCATGGATGAGCCGGAGCTGGGTCTCCTGGGGCGCCGACCAGACCTGGCCAAGCGCCGGATTGGCCGCACCCACGATGAACGAAATCGAACCGAGCACGAGCAACCAGCCAGCCACCGGAAGCACCTCCATCGCCATCCAGGTGAACGCTTCGCGAATCGCCGTGCATCGTCTCATGCGGCCCGCCCCGCCCGAGGGCCTTGCGGCTGAGCGTTTGTACGGCCCTGGCTCGCGCCGCGGAGCCTCAGCCAGGAAGTCGGCCTGCGCGACCGCGGTGCCTCGTACATCGGGCCAAACGGCCCTTTCGCCCGTCGTGGATTCGGCAGAGTGTGGCCTGCTCATGGACCAGGACACAGGATCACCAGCCGACCAGCAGGCGACGGTCCCGCTGCGGGCTTATCTCGGAGCGCAGATCGACCTGGCACGGGTGATCGACACGCTCACGGACCTCGACTGGCTCGGTCCAGCGGTGACCGGTTCCACGGAGCGGACAGACCTGCGCCGGGTCAGGGCCGACCTTGAACTGCCGATCCTCGATGGCAGCACGACCGGCCCGATCCGCAAGACCGCGCTGATCGATCTCGGGATTCCCGTTGTGCTCGGCGATACGCTGGTCGTCGAGGTCGGCTGGCAATCGGACTCGATGGCGCCCCTCTTCCCGGTCTTCGCGGGGCACCTCCGCCTGACGGAGGCGAGCCTGGTCATCGAGGGACGATACGCCCCGCCGTTCGGCCGGCTCGGCCTCTTGATCGACGAACGAATCCTCCATTTCGTCGCAAGGCGGACCGCCCAGGCATTCCTCGCCCGCCTGGTCGCGCGAATCGAGGGGGGGGCCGACATGACAGGCACCAACGAGATCAGTTCGCGGTGATCGTGATGATCGAGGCGAGCGGACCCACGTCCTCGCCCCCGATCAAATAGCCGATTCCACCGACCACCGCGCTGGCCATGTCCGAGACCGGGTAAGGCAACTGGCCGACCTGCGCGATCGTTCCGCTGGCGATGTTGAGCTCCCACACGGCCTTTTGGGCGCGACCCGCCGTCCGCCCACCCGCGATCAGGAAGGTGCCCCCGACGACGAGCGCCGAGGCATGCGACAACCCGCGCCCGAGATGTCCGACGATCCGTACCACGCCCGTGCCCGGGTCGATGGCCTGGATCACGCTGGTGTCTCCCGAAAGCGTGCTCCCGCCGATGACGTAGACCCAGCCACCAACGACGGCGACCGCCGGATATCGAACGCCGACGAGCAGCCTGGCCACGGTCCGGAACTGGCTTCCATCGGACGAGGCCAACACGCGATCGTCCGGACGAGCCGGGGTTCCACCACCCACGACCACGAGCTCGCCGTCGACGGAGACTGCCGCGAGATCCGCGCGGACGACCGGCAGGTGGCCGATGGTGATCGCTGTGCCGGATGGACCGACCCGCTGGACGACCGACCCTGGCGCGGACCCGCCTCCCCCAAGGATGAACCCGGAACCGTCGAGCGCTGATCCGCCGGCGTCATGGACGGCGGCGGCCAGGACCCCGACGCTGGATACCCGACCCGATTTGAGATCGATCTCCAGGATCGAGCCGGTCGTGCCTCCGCTGCTGGCCAGCCCGCCACACAGCAGGACGGCGGAGCCGAAGACGAGCGCGACGGCCCGAGTGCGAGCCGACGGCAGCCTGGTGTCCGACCGCGCGAATCGGATCCCGATCGTACCGGCCGAGGCGGCCGGTACGATCGCCGAAGGGACGGCCGGTGAGACTGACGCCGGGGTCTCGAGCGTCGTGGCTGCCGGGGTACTGGCCCCTGGCGAATCGGAAGGGGAAACCTGCCCGCAGGCCGCCAGCGCGATTGCCACACCGAGCACCCCGGCGAGAAGGCGAGCACCTGTCCAATTCGAGGTTCTGAGTTCCGGACGCCGAATGCCCGATCGCCCGCCACAACGTGTCATCCCGGGACCGTACAGCACAGTCGGGATCGAGACAGTCTTTGCGGGACTTCATCTGGGATTCAGGTTGACCTTCCAGCCTTGCCCCCGGAGGAAGCTGTGCGATGATCCCGCGCTCGGCACCGGCGGGATCGCCCGGCGCCGGTTCGCTGCTTCCCGAGGCGTTGACCGCCCGGATCGAACGCCGGCTTCCGCCCGGCCGTTCCCCGGCCCTGACGCCCCGGCTCTTCGCCGCGCTCGTCGTGGGTAAGGCGGCCGGGGCCGTGACGCGCCGGCTCGGGCGAGGCGGCGGGACATCGCTGCCCGGCATGCTGGCCCGGCGAATCGACCCCGATATCCTGGACAACGTGGTCCGCGCTGCGGGCATGCCCGTGGTGGTGATCACCGGAAGCAACGGGAAGACGACGACCGGGCGTTTCGCCGCTGCACTCCTGCGCGCCGAGGGGATTGCCGTTGGGAACAACGCTGCCGGCGCCAATCTCGTGCAGGGTGTGACGAGCCTCGCCGTCAGATATGCAGACCTGCGCGGACGGCTCCCGGAGGGCGTCCTCGTCGCTGAGGTAGATGAAGGGGCGCTGCGCCAGGTCGTGCCCGAGCTGGCGCCACGGGCGGTCCTCGTCCTCGACCTGTTCCGCGACCAGCTGGACCGCTTCGGGGAGCTCCACGCGGTGGCCGACGCCATCGAGTCGGTCGCCCGCTCGCTGCCGAGCGAAGCGGCGTGGATCGTCAACGCTGACGACCCGCTCGTGGCCTCGTTGGCGCCGGAGCGTGCAGGACGTCGGGTGACGTTCGGGTTCGAACTCGACCGCTCAACCGACCGGATCACCCGGGCCGCCGACACGATCCGCTGCCCAAGGTGTCGATCCGAGCTCGTCTACAGCCATGTCTACCTGAGCCACATGGGCGCGTATGGCTGTCCGGGCTGCGGCTTGACTCGCCCGCCGATCGATGTCGCCGTGACGGCGCTGAACAGTGCAGGCATCGGCGAGACACGCCTGACCGTGCGCCTGCCCTCGACCGAGCTGGAGCTGCGCGTCCCCCAATCGGGCGTCCACATCGCCTACGACGTGGCCGCCGCACTGGCGGTCCTGGTTGGCCTGGGGATTGACCCGGTCCACGCTCCCGCCGCGTTCGCCGCCGTCGGACCCGCGTTCGGACGGCTCGAGCTTGTCCAGGCCGGCGACCGGCGGATCATCCTCGGCTTCGTCAAGAACCCAACGTCCTACAACACGACGCTCCGCGCGCTGGCCTCCGAGGGCGAGCCCCGCCAGCTGCTCATCGCTGCCAGCAACACGTCCGTCGACGGCGAAGACTTCGCCTGGTTGTGGGACGTCGACTTCGAATCGGCCGCGCCCCGGGTCGAGCGCGTCACCGTCAGTGGGACGCGCGCGGACGAGCTGGCGAACCGGTTGAAATACGCCGGCGTCGACCCGAGCGTGATCACGATCGTCGCTGAGCGCCGCGCCGCCCTCGAAGCCGCCCTTGCCGGGGTCGAGCCCGGTGGCCGACTGACCATCCTGGCGGGCTACACGCCCACGATCGAGTTGCGCGAGGAGATGCGTCACCACGGCTGGGTCGGTCGGTTGTGGGAGGCGTGAGCGCCGATGGCTGAGCGTTGCCCCGCCTCCCCGTTCCCGCCGCTCCGGATTGCCCACCTGTACTCGAGCCTCCTCAATGTAGCCGGCGATGGCGGGAACGTGATCGCTGTCGAACGGCGCCTAGGCTGGCGCGGGATCCCGGTGGAGATCGTGCCCGTCGAACTCGGTCAGACACCCGACCTGGCGACGTTCGACATGGTCTTCATCCAAGGCGGCCAGGACGTCGAGATGGCAGTCGCGGCCCGGGACCTGCAGTGCAAGGCTCCCTCGCTCCGCGAGGCGGCGGACCAGGGCGTCGTCATCTTTGCCGTGTGCGCGGGCCTGCAGCTGCTGGGCCACCGCTACATTCCGTCGGTCGGCGTGGCGATGGAAGGGATCGGGGTCCTGGATCTCGAGACGCGTGGGGGCCCGCAGCGCTTCATGCAGCACGCGGCCTGCGAGGTGCGGTTCGGGGATCAGACCGAGACCGTCGTCGGCTTCGAGAACCACTCGGGCCTGACCGAGCTCGGGCCCGCGGCGCGGCCGTTCGGCCGGGTGGTCGCCGGGGCCGGCAACAACGGCGCTGACCGCACCGAGGGTGCCGTCCGCGACAACGTCTATGCGACCTATTTCCACGGGCCCGTCCTGCCCAAGAACCCATGGCTCACCGATCAGCTCATCCGGATCGCGCTCGAGCGGAAGGTCGGCGGGCGGATTGACCTTCCGCCGATTGACGACGCGCTCGAGCATCGCGCCCACGGGGTCGCCCTGACGAAGGCTCTCCGGAATCGCGGGCGGCGCACGGCGCTTGAGCCGGCGCGGCTCGTCCGTGGCGAGCCGAAGACGGCGTAATGGCACGTCGCGAACGCCAGCGGCTGCGGCCGAATCTTGTGAATCGCGAGCCCCGATCCATGCCGCCACCAGTACCGGCGGAGCGTCCGCGGCCGGGTCCGTCGCCCCGTCGCCGTGGCCGCCGACCGGCGACGGGTCCGGCCCCCGCGCTTGAGGGCGTGACCCTCGCGCTGGCCCTGCTGCGGTTGTTCCTCGGGCTGACCTTCATCTACGCCGGCCTCGACAAGCTCATCGATCCGGCCTTCCTCCGGGCGGCCGGTCCGGGCTCGATCGGCGCACAGCTCGCCGCGTTCACCCGCGAGTCGCCCCTGTCGATCCTCGTCCAGGTCGTTGCCCAGCCGTTCCCGATCCTCACTGGGCTGGTCATCTCCGTGACCGAGATCGCGATCGGGCTTGGGGCACTGACCGGGCTGATCTTCCGCCTTTCGGCAACAGGAGGGGCAGCCCTCTCGATCCTGTTCTGGCTTACCGCTTCGTGGGCGATCAAGCCCTACTACTACGGTCCCGACCTGCCCTATGCCGCCGGCTGGGTGACCCTGGCTGTGGCCGGCCCTGGTGGGCGGTTCCTCCTCGACGGGTGGATCGCCAGCCACCTCGAGCTCGACCCGGACGCCGAGCCGATGTCAACCGAGCGGCGCCAATTCCTCCACGGAGGCATCCTCGCGCTCGGCGCCCTGGCCCTGGCGACCCTCGGCGGCACGCTCGGCGCGGCCGTCTTCGGACGGCCGAACGGCGGAACGGGGCCCGACGCTTCTCCCTCGCCGGGGACCGGCCAGGGCAGCGATGGGCCGACAGCTGCGCCGAATGGGACCGTCGTCGGCACGGTCGCAGCCATGGCCAGCCAGGGTGGCTCGCTCTACTTCCAGGACCCGCAATCAGGTGATCCCGCGGTCCTCGTGAAGCTGTCGACTGGCAAGGTCGTCGCCTTCGATGCCGTCTGCACCCACGCCGGCTGCACGGTCGAGTTTGACCCGGGATCACGCCTCCTGATCTGCCCCTGCCACGGGGCGACCTTCGATCCGGCGCGCGCGGCGGCAGTCCTCGGTGGTCCGACGAACGTCCCCCTCGCCTCATTGCCCATCACGGTCGACACCAGGACCGGCGTGATCAGCCTCTCGGGCTAGGGCGCTTCGACCCGGCTACGGCCGACGTGCTCCCGACTCGAGACCCGAGCTGAACCCTTAGAGCCCCAGGATGGTCCCGGGCGGCACGAGGTTGATGCCGTCTGGCGTGTTCAGCCGATCCGTGCCGCTGCCAGCCGCATCTGTCCGGCCGTATTGCCAGAGGATGTGGCCGCTCCGTGGATCAACCAGGATCACGCGGTGGCGGAAGTCGTCATTGAGGAGGATCGTGCCATCAGCCAGGGGAACGGCCAGGCTCGGGTGGTCCAGCCGCCCGGCCCCCGTGCGCGGCCCATACCGCCAGAGGAGGCGGCCGGTCGGGGAGACCTTCACCACGACCCCTGGACTCGAGTAATCGGCCAGGACGACATTCCCGCTGGGGTCCAGCTGGGCATCGGAGGGGTAGGTCGTGGGGACGTGGATGTTGAACAGGACGTGACCGGCAGCGTCAAGTCGTACCACCCGCGAGCCCCGGATCTCGGTGATCAGCACACCGCCATCCGGAAGCGGAGTGTCGCCGTTCGGCTCGTTGTAGCTGTATGGCGGCGCATCACGGCACACGCCGGTATGGCCCCACTGCCGGACGACGTGCTTGTCTGGTGCAATCTCCAGGACCCGACAGTTCAGGATGTCGGCGACCGTTACGTCGCCGTTCGCCAGGGGATACGCATCGTCGGGCCGGTTGAGGTATCCGGCGCCCGCCCCGGCCCGTCCGTAGTGGCCGTACTCCCAGACGATCCGTCGACTCGCGATATCGATGCGCACCAGGATCTGATGCATTTCCTCGCTGGCCAGGATCGTGTGGCCATCGGGCGAGAGGAACGCATCGTCGGCGCTGAATGCCTGGCCGGACGGGAGACTGCCCGCGACTGGGAAACGCCAGAGGACCCGTCGCTGGTTGTTGACGATCAAGATCCGGCCGTTCCCGCGGTCGGCGATCAGCAGTCCCCCGGCAAACGCGCCCTTGGCGATCGGCCCGGCCGACAAAGGCGCGGTCGAGGGCATGGTGCTTGCTTCAACGCTGGGAGAGTTGACCGGAACAGACCGAGCGGGTGCGCTGGAGACACCACTGGCGAAGCTGGCGGCTGCGGTCGGTTTCTGGCCGAGAGCGGACGTGGACAGCGCCGCAGCGAGGGCCAGTACGGCGATGAGGCCGGCGAACGCGATCGGGCGGAAGCGCCGGGGCGACCCACGACTCCCGACTCGATGTGCCATGGAGCGGCCATCGCGCCGGGTATCTCTGTGCATGCCGCCCCACGCTAGGGCCGCGGGTCGGGGTCCGTCAACGCTTTGACGGCCAGGTTAAGAAGGCTTCACTGGGACTTACCGCGGGGCGTGGGCACTTGCCCGCCGTTCGAGGCAGCAGCCCCGACCCGCTCAGACCCTGACGGCGATCCCCGCCTGCTCGTAGCCGCGGCTGAACGCCGCCAGATCGGCGGCGATCAATGCCTCCCGGTGCTGCCCGACCAGCGCGATGAGTGCCGTTCGAATCGAGGCGGGGCTGACGATCGCCCGGCAGGCGATCAATCCGCCGAGCGCGACGACGCTGACGAGCCGATCGTCGCCAGCGGTGCGCGCCAGCGCGGTGCACGGGATCGCGACCGCTTGGATGTCCGTCCGCCGCGGCTCAGCCTCGATGAGCGTCGCGTTGAGGATGAGGAGCCCACCCGGAACGAGGAGCGGCTCGAACTTCGTGAGCGCCGGTGGGTTGAGGGCGACGACGCTGTCAGCACTGTCAACGATCGGCGAGCCGATCGGGTGGTCGGCAACGATGACGGTGCAAAATGCCGTCCCGCCGCGCATCTCGGGGCCGTATGACGGCATCCACGACACGTTCCGGTCCTCGATCATGGCCGCCTCGGCCAGGACGTGACCCGCGAACAGCAACCCCTGGCCCCCGAACCCGCCAAAGATCGTCGCGTGCTCCATCGTCAGCCCTCGCCGGCGTGAGCGCCGGCGCCCTTGAGGCGGTCGACGAGGACGCCCAGTGGATAGGTCTGGACGACGTCGCGGGCCAGGTGCTCCATTGACTGGGTTGGCGTCATGCCCCACCCGACCGGGCAGGTCGAGAGCACCTCGACGATCGACAGCCCGCCGCCTCCGAGCTGGATCTCGAATGCCCGGCGGAGCATCGCCTTCGTCCGACCAATCAACTGTGGATCCGCAATCGAGCCGCGCGCCGCATAGGTCACGCCGGGCACCAGCGCCAGCATCTCCGTGATCGGGATCGGATAGCCCGCACTCGCGGCCTCCCGACCCGTTGGGCTCGAGGTCGTGCGCTGGCCGAGCAGCGTGGTGGGGGCCATCTGTCCACCGGTCATCCCGTAGATGCCGTTGTTGACGAAGATGACGCTGAACCGTTCGCCGCGGGCCGCCGCATGGACGATTTCGGCCGTGCCGATCGCCGCCAGGTCGCCGTCGCCCTGATAGGTGAATACGAACGCGTCCGGCCGGACCCGGCGGACGCCGGTCGCGACGGCAGGCGCCCGGCCGTGGGGCGACTCGACGAAGTCAACCGGCAGGTAGTCGTAGGCGAACACGCTGCAGCCGACCGATGCGACCCCGATGGTCCGCGGACCGAGGTCCATCTCGTCGAGCAGCTCGGCAACGAGCCGGTGGATGATGCCGTGACCGCAGCCTGGGCAGTAGTGGGTTGAGCGATCCGCCAGCATCTTCGGCCGCTGGTAGATGACCCGCCTCGTCTCCGGCGACGCCTCCGCCACAGCGGCTGGCTCCGGGATGGCCCGACCGGCCGCCGCCCACGGGCCGAGCTCGGGCAACCTGTACTGATCGGGCTTGCCCCTCGCCGGCCTCGCGTCCCCAGCGGTCCGCTGAATCGCTGGCGCCGTGAGCGCCCAGGCTCGCCGCACGACGTCGACGACCTCGCCCGGCGTGGGCACCATGCCGCCGGTCCGCCCATGGAAGAAGACCGGTGTTCGCCCTTCGATCGCCAGCCGAACGTCCTCGACGAGCTGGCCGGCAGAGAGCTCGAGAACGACGATCGCGCGAAGACGCGGCGCGATCTCGGACAGTGCCTCCGACGGGAACGGCCACAGCGTGATCGGCCGGAACAGGCCAACCTTCAGACCATGCTCGCGAGCTCGCTCGATGGCCGTCCGGGCGACCCGGGCCGCCGTGCCATAGGCAACGATGGCGATCTCGGCGTCGTCGAGATCTTCGGTCGCCCAGCGCACCTCGCGCTCGGCAATGCTGGAGAACTTCGCCTGGAGCCGGCGGTTGTGGACCTCGAGCTCCTCCGGCTGCAGGTGCAGCGAGCGCAGGACGCGGGGGGTTCGGCCATCTGCCCCGGAAAGCTCCCAGCCGCCGACGTTGCGCGGAGGGATCCGGTAGGTGGGGATGACCGGCTCCATCGCCTGGCCGATGACCCCGTCGGCCAGGATCATCACCGGGCTCCGGTAGCGCTCTGCGAGCTCGAACGCGTCGGCGACGAGCGCAACAGCCTCGACGATCGATGAGGGCGCGAGCACTGGTACCCGATAGTCACCATGCCCGTGACCCTTCGTTGCCTGGAAGTAGTCGGACTGCGACGGTCCGATGCTGCCGAGCCCCGGCCCACCGCGCATGACGTTGATGAGGACCATCGGCAGCTCGGAGCCGGCCAGGTAGCTCATCCCTTCGGCCATCAGGCTGATGCCCGGGCTCGACGACGAGACGAGGACGCGAGCACCCGTCGCGGCGGCGCCGAGGGCCATGTTGATCGCTGCCAATTCGCTCTCGGCCTGCACGAATACGCGGCCCAACTCGGGCATCCGCCGGGCCATCCATTCGAGCAGCTCGGCCTGGGGCGTGATCGGGTAGCCGAAGTAGGCGTCGCAGCCGGCCTGGATCGCAGCCTCCGCCATCGCCTCGTTGCCCTTCATCAGTAGCGGGCGGGCGGGGGGCTCGATTCCGACCACGGGGTTCACGACCACGCTGAGGGCAGCCATGTCAGACCTTCCTCGGTCGCGCATAGACGGCGAACACCGCGTCGGGACAGACCCGGGCGCACAGGGCGCAGCTCGTACAGGCGGCCGCATCGGTCAGCCGGACCGGGTGGTAGCCGAGCTCGTTCACGATCGCCCCATTGAGTTCGAGAACGTGCTTGGGACAGGCGTCAATGCACAGTCCGCAACCTTTGCATCGATCCTGGGCAATCTCCACGGGCTCGAATGGCTCGAGCACCTGGTTCTCGGTTGCTGCCGGTTTGATGGCGACGACCATGACCACCTCGAGTCAAACGCTACGCTCCGACCGAATTGCGCGGCGAGTGCTGAACGGCTCTCTCGCGCGGGCCATATGGCGGCATCCCGCCCGGACCCGAACGGCCACAACAAGTGGCACTTGTGCGCCAGCGGGGCGGCGTGGTACGAGGTCGCCAGCGTGTGCGCCACCGGCGGCGCGCCCTGAAAGGGAGATCCGCATGCCCGGCCTCGACACCGGCAATACCGGCTTCATGCTCCTGTGCAGCAGTCTGGTCATGCTCATGACGCCAGGCCTGGCCTTCTTCTACGGCGGCCTCGTCGGCCGCCACAACGTCCTCGCGATCATGATCCAGAGCTTCGTCTCGATGGGCTGGACGACCGTCATCTGGTTCGCGGTGGGGTACTCGCTGTGCTTCTCGGGCGGCGCCGGCGGGGTGATCGGCAACCTCGACAAGGCGTTCCTCAATGGCGTCAGCCTGACCAGCCCCGCCGCGCTCAACAAATCGATCCCGGAGATCGTGTTCGTGGCCTACCAGATGATGTTCGCGATCATCACGCCGGCCCTGATCACCGGCGCCTTTGCCAACCGGGTGACCTTCAAGGCCTACATGGTCTTCCTGACGGCATGGCTGCTCTTCGTCTACTTCCCATTCGTCCACATGATCTGGGGCGGCGGGTTGCTGGCGACGTGGGGGGTGCTCGACTACGCGGGCGGCATCGTCGTCCACAACACGGCCGGGCTGGCGGCACTCGCCTCGGTCCTCTTCGTCGGTCGACGCGCCGTCACGGACCGGGGACCGCACAGCATCCCCCTTGTCGCGCTGGGCACCGGGTTGCTGTGGTTTGGCTGGTACGGTTTCAACGCGGGCTCGGAGTTCCGGGTCGATTCGACGACCGCAGTCGCGTTCCTCAACACCGACGTAGCGGCCTCCTTCGCCGCCATGGCCTGGCTGTTCGTCGCCTGGATCTTCGAGAAGCGCCCGAGCTTCCTCGGACTTCTAACCGGCGCGGTCGCAGGTTTGGCCACCGTGACGCCCGCCGCCGGCTATGTATCGCCGGCGGCGGCCTGCCTGATCGGCTCGATCGCGGGCGTCGTCTGCTACGGCGCGGTTGCCCTCAAGAACCGGCTCGGTTGGGACGACGCCCTCGATGTCTGGGGCGTCCACGGGGTCGGGGGGTTCCTGGGCATCGTGATGCTGGGGCTCCTCGCCACGACAGCGTTCAATCCCAACGGGGCGGATGGCCTGTTGGCGGGCAACCCGACGTTCTTCCTGAAGGAGCTCGCCGCGGTCGTCCTCTCATCAGCCTGGGCGTTTGGCTTCACCTACGGGATGCTCTGGCTCATCGATCGGGTCACGCCGGTGCGGGTGACCGCCGGTGTGGAAGAGACCGGCCTCGACACGGGCCTGCTTCACGAGGAGGCCTATCTCGAGGGCTCGATCTAGCCTCTGATCGGCAGGCGTGACCAACTGCTCGGCGAGATCGGGGGCGGATCAGCCGCGCAACTCCAGGGCTCTCACGAGGCCGCTGACGGTCACGAGCGTCCAGGCAACCATCCCGCCGATGAGCAGGAAGCCGACGAGCGGGGGCCACGTGTGGGCGACCGTCAATCCTCCGATTCCCGCCCGCCCCCGTAGGTGGGTGCGGAGGCCGAGCCGGCGCAGGAGCAGGTCTGTGGCGCGGCGGGACGCCGGAGCGATTCGGGACCTGGCTGTCGGACACGATGCAGACCCAGCTCGTGCCGGCGCGCCCCTCGCGTAGTCCCTAGAGTCCTGGGTTGGCGCCCGTTCTCCCGTTGCATTCCGAGCACAGGCCCGAGATCGTCAGATGCGACAGGTTCACGACAAACCCGCGTTTCCGGGTCAGGCTGCCCGTGATCGCGAGCGCCTCGTCACCTTCGATCTCCCAGGTTGCCCGACAGGCTTCGCATGCCAGGTGGCCATGCCTGGAGACCGGCCACACATGGAACTCTTCGCGCCCGTCGTGACCGTGTGAGTGAGACACGAGGCCGAGCTCCTCCAGCACGTCCAGTGTTCGATAGACGGTGGATGGAGTCGTCTCTGAGTCGCGGAGTCGGGCTCGCTCGATCAGCTCGACACCCGTGACGTGGCCGCTGGCCCCAACGAGCACCTCGAGGATCGCCCGCCGCTGGGGCGTCCAGCGCATGCCCCTGGCCCGGAATGCATCGCGAGCGCGGGCGATCGGATCCGCCTTGTCCGTGGTCGGTTTCATCGTCGGCATCCTACATCCAGCCACAGACGTTCTGCGAAGAACTACATATAGCGACGGCTAACGGTTGCTCGGCATCCGTCTTGAGACCTGTTGCAATAACGGCCGGTCCCGACCTATGCTTCGGCCATCCATCCAGGCGACACGGAGCTCCTCGATGCTGACAACAGCCCGCCGCCTTCTCACGACATCGACCGCCCTGCGCAACCGCATCTTCGCGGTCTACGGGTTCCTGCTCGTCTTCAACCTTGTTGCCTGGGGGCTTGCGCTCGGGGCATCGGTCGCCTACCCGATCCTCCTGCCGACGGCATTCCTCGCCTACACCTTCGGCCTGCGGCATGCCGTCGACGCCGATCACATCGCCGCCATCGACAACACGACCCGCAAGCTCATGCAGGACGGCCAGCGCCCGGTGGCCGTCGGCCTGTTCTTCTCGCTCGGCCACTCCACGATCGTCGTCGGCTTGTCCGTCCTCATCGCGATTTCGGCCGGGGTGATCAGCGACATTCCCTCGATGCAGGCAATCGGGAGCCTGATCGGAACAACAGTCTCGGCCGCCTTCCTGCTCGTGATCGGCCTGATCAACCTGGTCGTACTGATCGATATCTACCGGATGTTCCGGCGCGTTTCCAGCGGCGGTTCGTACGACGAGCAGACGCTCGAAGAGTTCCTGAATAATCGCGGCTTGCTCGCCCGGATCTTCAAGCCGATGCTCAGGATGATCCACAAGAGCTGGCACATG
>JADGQK010000061.1 GCA_017881915.1 Chloroflexota bacterium
ACCGGCGGCTTCCAGGGCTGGAAGTCGCAGGGCCTGCCGTGGGAGACGCCGACGATCCTGTCGCCCGAGCAGAAGGTCCGCTACAGCCGCCACCTGCTGGTCCCCGAAGTGGGGGCCACGGGCCAGACGAAGCTGCTCGAGTCGAAGGTCCTCCTGATCGGGGCCGGCGGTCTGGGCTCGCCGTCGGCGCTGTACCTGGCCGCCGCCGGAGTGGGCACGATCGGGATCATCGATTTCGACGTCGTCGACCTGTCCAACCTCCAGCGCCAGATCATCCACACGACCGATCGGATCGGCGAGAAGAAGGTCGACTCGGCGCGCAAGGCGATCCTGGCCCTCAATCCCGGGATCAACGTGATCGGCCACGACGAGATGCTCGTTGCCGACAACGTGGAACGGATCATCTCGGGCTACGACGTGATCCTCGATGGGACGGACACGTTCGAGACGCGCTACCTCCTGAACGACGCCGCGGTGATCGCCGGGATTCCGGTCGTCCACGCCAGCGTCTTCCGGTTCGAGGGTCAACTCACGGTCTTCAAGCCGTACGAGGGCCCCTGCTACCGCTGCCTCTACCCAACACCCCCGCCGCCCGAGCTGGCGCCCGGTTGCTCGGTAGCCGGCGTCCTCGGCGTCGTGCCTGGGATCATGGGCCTGCTCCAGGCCAACGAGGTCCTCAAGCTGCTCCTGGGGATCGGCGAGTCGTTGGCGGGCCGGCTGCTCCTGTTCGATGCCCTTGAGGGCTCGTTCACCGAGCTCAAGCTGCGCCGCGATCCGGCCTGCCCGATCTGCTCGGACGCAGCAGTCGCGGCCCGGGCGGCCGGCCAACCAGTTGCGCTGCCCGTCGGCCAGGATGCCCCGTTCGTGCTCGGCGCGGCCGTCGGGCCTGCCTCGATCAACCCGGCCGCTCGATGAGCAAGGTCTGGATCCCCCCGGTCCTGCGCGCGGCGGCAGGTGGGGCCAAGCAGGTCGAGCTCGACGGCGCGACGGTGGGTGCGCTGATCGATGCCCTGATCACCGCCCATCCCTCGCTCGGGTCGCAGATCAGGACGCCGGACGGCGCCCTCAACCGCTTCGTCAATGTCTACCTCAACGGGCAGGACATCCGCTACCTCGGTGGTGAGTCGACTCCCGTGGCCGCCACGGACGAGGTCCGCCTCCTGCCGGCCATGGCTGGCGGTTCTGCCGCTGGCTCGGCTGGCGGCGTCATGGTTCGATGGTCACGCTGAGAGAAGCCGCGCCGGAGCCGGCCCACGAGCGTCGGCGCGAACACGATCATGACCACGCCCACGCCCACGAGGAGCTGAGCCCGCACGGCGGCCGCTACAGCAGCATCCTCGACGCGATCGGGCACACGCCGCTCGTCGAGATCCCCCGGATGTCGCCGAACCCCGCCGTTCGGATCCTGGCCAAGCTCGAGATGATGAACCCGACCGGCTCGGTCAAGGATCGAGTCGCCCGGGCGCTCATCGCCGATCTCGAGGAATCTGGCCGGCTCCACCCCGACTCGATCATCCTCGAGCCCACGTCGGGCAACACCGGCATCGCCCTGGCGATGATCGGGCGGCGCAAGGGCTACCGGGTGGCCCTGGTCATGCCCGACAACGTCACCCAGGAGCGCCGCCAGCTCGCGGCCCTGTTCGGCGCCGAGGTGATCGACTCACCCGGGCACCTGGGCAGCAACGGGGCGATCGCCCTGGCCAAGCACCTGGTGGCCAAGGACCCCCGCTTCGTCATGCCCTACCAGTACGGCAATCCGGCGAACCCGCGGGCCCACGAGCTGACCACCGGACCGGAGATCCTGGCCGACTGCCCCGAGATCGACGTCTTCGTGGCCGGCCTGGGCACGGGCGGGACGCTGATGGGCGTCGCCCACTTCTTCGCGCGGGCCAAGCCGGGCGTCCGGATCGTGGCCGCCGAGCCGCTCCCCGGCGAGGACGTCCAGGGCCTGCGCTCACTCGACGATGGCTTCATCCCCGAGATCCTCGACCCGAGCCTGCTCGATGCGAAGTACCTCGTCAGCAACCGCGAGGCGATTGCCGCCCTGCGCGACCTCGTCGATCGCGAGGGGATCTTCGCCGGGCCGTCGTGCGGCGCCGTCCTCGTCGCGGCGGCCCGCGAGGCCCGGACGATGGCCAGCGGCACGATCGTGGCGCTGCTGCCCGACGGTGGCTGGAAGTACCTCTCGGCCGGCACGTTCAATCGGGACCTCGACGAGATGGAAGCCGATCTCGAAGGCGGCGTGAACTGGTGGTGACCCAGCCCGGGCCGGCCACGGCCAGGATGCTGCCCGAGATCCGGGCCGGGATCATCGAGCATGCCCGGCGCGACTACCCCAACGAGGCCTGCGGCGTGATCGTCGGCTCGGGGTTCGCCGCCGACGGAGGCCGGGCGCTCCGTTTCATCCCGACGCGCAACGAGGCAGCCTCGCCCTTTCGCTTCCTGATCGATTCGGACGACCTCTACAGGGTGACGATCGAGACCGACGATAACGACGAGCAGTTCTGGGCGATCGTCCACTCCCACACCCACACCGAGGCGCGGCCCTCGCCGACCGACATCGGGATGGCCTCGTGGTACCCGGAGGCACTTTGGGTCCTCGTTTCGCTGGCCGAATCAGAGGCAGACCGGGAGACTGGTGAACCCGGGATCCGGGCCTGGCGGATCATCGACGGCCAGAGCTTCGAGGTCACCCTCGAGTAAGGCAGGGCCGTCCTCAGACGGGCGCGGCTGCCCCACCGGCTGCCGGCAGCGCCACCGAGCCGACGCGCTGGCCGCGCACGACGAGGACCGAGCAGGGTGCGTGGATTACGACGCTGCGCGCCGTCCCACCGAGCGCGATCCGGGCCAATCCGGTATGGCCGCGGGTGCCCATCACGACGAGGTCGACACCGTGGTCCCGGGCCGCATCGACGATCGTGGTTGCCGGTGAGCCTTCGCGCACATCGACGGCCACCTCCCGGCCTGCCCCGGTCAGCGTCCCGGCGGCCCGCGCCGCCATCTCCCTGGTCTGCGCCCGGGCGACTTCGGCAGACTCCATGTAGGACTCCATGACCTGCTCATAGAGCCCTGCCTGGACTTCCATCGCAACCGGGATCCCCACGTCGGCCACGCTCACGACCGTGACCGGAAGGTCGTTGAAGATCGACCAGCCGGCCACGACCTCGGTTGCATGCCGGCTGGACTCCGAGCCGTCCTCGGCGAGCAGCACGGTGCGCAGGTTGGGCTGACGAACGACGAGAACGGGGCAGGGAGCGTGCTCGATCACTGCCGTCGATGTCGACCCGAGGAGCATCGAGGCCACGGTCCCCCGGCCTCGGTGGCCGACGACGACGAGGTCGGCCCCGAAGTCGCGGGCCTCGTTGACGATCGCCTTCGCCGGATCCCCGGGCAGGAGGAGGGAGTCGACGTGGGTGTGGCCGGCACTCTCGAGGGCCAGCCTGGCGGTATCGAGCGCAGTCATCAGGTGGGGCCGGTGGCCCTCGGGCCCGTACTTCGAGCCGGGGCGATCCTCCTGCCAGTCGATTCCCACGATCGCGGGACCATCGTCGAGGGCGGCGACCACCCGGATCTCCGTCCCCGCCGGCAGTTCCAGCTTGGCAACGAGGTCGCGGGCACGGTCGGAGGGGACCGATCCATCAATGGCCAACAAGATGCGCATCGCGAACCTCCTGCGAATTGACCTGATTGTGGGCGCAAGCAGCGCTCGGGCCGAAGGGCCGAACGGCCTCAACGGGCGGGCCATTCGCAGGATCGGGCCGGTCAGGCCGAGCGCCCGACGAGGGCCTCGATGAGCGCCCCATCCGTCGGGGTCGAACCGAGCCCCAGCCGGGCCCCGATCCGGGCCGCCAGCGGCGGCTCGACGTATGTGCCGGCGAGTTCCTCCCAGTTCGCTTCGGCAAAGACCTCGGCTGGTGTTCCGTCGAGGATCACCCGACCCGCCCGCATGACCACGACCCGGGCGAACGATTCGGCCACGAAACGCATGTCGTGGCTGATCGCGATCACCGTCCGCCCGGCGGCGGCGAGCTCCGCGACGATCGCCTGGATCCGCTCCGCGCCGCGCAGGTCCTGGCCGGTCGTCGGCTCGTCAAAGACCACGGTCGGCGTGCCCATCGCCAGGACCGAGGCGAGCGCCAGGAGCTTCCGGCTTGAGAAGCCGAGGTCGTACGGGTTGCGCTCGGCCTGCTCGACCAGGCCCACCGAGGCGAGCGCCCCGGACACCGCCGTCTCGAGGGCCGCGCCGCGCAGGCCCAGGTTGCGTGGCCCGAACGCGACCTCGGTCCGGACCCGTCCGGCGAAGATCTGCCGGTCCGGATCCTGGAAGGCGAGGCCGACCCGGGCCGCCAGGGCAGCCACCCGCCGGTCGGCGGTGGGCCGGCCGTCGAGCAGGACGCGGCCCTCGGTCGGTCGGAGCAGCCCGTTGAAGTGGCGCACAAGGGTCGACTTGCCGCTGCCGTTCTGGCCGATGATCGCCAGCCGGTCGCCGTCCGGGATCAGCAGGTCCACCCGGTCGAGCGCCCGCGTGCCATCCGGGTAGACATGGCTCACGCCCTGGACGTCGATCATTGCTCGGTCGCCGGCGCGATCGCGAGCCCGGGCGCGATCGCGCCGGCCAGACCACTCGAGAAGGCCGGGCCGACCCCAGCCGCTTCGGCGAGGCGGCGCAGCCGAATCGCGGCCGGTGGATCCGCCCCGAGCTCGGCCAGGCGCGGATCCGCCAGGACGACGTCGGCGGCACCGGCCAGCGCGATTCTGCCGGCGGCGATCGCGATCACCCGGTCGGCGATCCGCGCCAGCAGGTCGGTCTTGTGCTCGACGACCAGCAAGGCGGTCCCGGTGTCCCGGGCCAGCCCCACGAGCGTCTCGCCGACGAGCGTGGTTCCGCCCGGGTCAAGCTGGCTGGTCGGTTCGTCGAGGATCAGCACGGCCGGGCGCAGGGCGAGGACAGCAGCCAGGGCGACGAGCTGGGCCTGCCCGCCGGAAAGTCGATCGGGTTGGCGTTCGGCCAAGTGCTCGACCCGGGCCAGGCGCAGCGCCCACTCGACTCGCTTGATGATCGCGTCAAGATCGAGGCCCAGGTTGCGCGGTCCGAAGGCGACCTCCTCCCACACCGTGACCGTCGTCCCGGTGAGCTGGGTTGCCGCGTTCTGGAACAGGATTCCGCAGCGCTGCGCTGCCGCATGCGGGGCGAGCTCCCGGGACTCTGTGCCACCGATCAGGACCGACCCCTCCAGCTTCCCGCCGATCGAGCCGGGCGCCAGGCCGGCGGCGACCAGGCACAGCGTCGACTTGCCGGCGTCGTTGGCGCCGGTGATCCCCACCACCTCGCCGGCCGCAACCTCCAGGTCGATCTGGGCGAGGGCCCAATCGGTCGCCCCGGCATAGCGATAGGCCACGCCCTGGAGCGCGAGAACCGTCACGGCAGGGCCAGCCGCCCCGTGATCGTGGCAACGATCAGCACGACCGTGGCCAGACCGAACAGCCAGCGCCCGACGCGCTGGGCCTGGTCGTCGGGCATCGGCCGGAGGGTTGCCCGGCGGGCTGGCGCCGAGAACGCGCGTGCCTCGAGGGCCATCGTCCGTTCCTCGACCTCCGACAGGGCGCCCGAGATCATCGGTCCGGCGAGCGGCACGATGCCCCGGATGCGTCGCCAGGGAGAGCCCTGCGTATCCAGCGCACGGGCCCGCTGCGAGTCGGCGACCTCGCCGGCTCGCGCTGCAAGACGCGGAATCGTCTGGATCGCGGCCCCGACGACGAACGACGCCCGCCGACCCAGGCCCCGCCGCTCGAGGTCCGCCAGCAGGTCATCCGTCGGCGTGGTCAGGGCGAAGACGGCCACGCTCAGGGCGAAGGCCAGGATCCGCAGGGATGCCTGCCCGGCCACGGTCAGCCCGCTGCCGGTGGCCCGGAACGGACCAACGACGAACAGTGTGTCGGTGGCACCTGGATACAGGAATGTGTTGATCAGGACGATCGAGACGAGCAACGGCAGGGTCGCCAGGACGAACGGAAGGAAGGCTCGGCCCAGTCGGGCGCGGGCGACCGTCGCGCCGACGACGACGAGCGCCAGGATCGGCGCGAGCCAGCCACGCAGGACGAACGCGAGCGCAGCTGTGCACAGCGCGATGACCAGTTTCGTCGCGGGATTCAGGGCTCGATAGAATCCCGCCGGCGGCCGGAGGACGTAGTCCGGAACGGAAGTCAGGTTGGTCTCCGCGTGCAGCAATCCCGGCCCGATCGATCAGTCGACGATGGCGCCGACCAGATGCTCCCCGTTCGGGAATCGGGCGATGATCCGGCGCGACAGGCCGGCCAGGATGATGAACACGACGAAGCTCGTGATGGTCTTGTCGATCGGGTCGCTGAACAGGCCCTGGCCGAGCGAGGCGTGAAGGACATCCGACCCGCCCTGGCGGAGGGCGGCGACGAGCGCATCCACGCCGGAGCCGGTCACCCCGCCGAAGACATACGCCGAGATCGGGGCGGAGACGAATGCGGCCACGATCCCGGTGACCACGCCGGCCAGGGCCACCCAGAAGCCGGCCAGGTCACGCGACAGGAGGATGAAGCCCCCGACCATGACCGCAGCCACGATCCCGATCAGGACGATCGCGCTGAAGACCCAGCTCGGGTAACCACCGATGTTCGGATCCGTGTAGGCGGGGTTGTTCAGGATCGGGTAGACGACCACGCCGATGATCACGGCCGCAGTCACTGCCGCGAGGATCACGACGGTCCGCGAAGCCGGCCGTGACCGGTAGATGCCGAGCTGGCCCCAGACTCCAGCCAGCAGGCCGATCACGCCGGCAGTGATCGCGAACGGGCCGATCGTGCCGCCGCCAATCCCCGGGGCGTATTGCCAGATGAGGTTCGACAGGACGCCGGTGAGTGCACCAGCGATCGGTCCGGCCAGGACCCCGACGAGGATCGTGCCGATCGAGTCGAGGTAGATTGGCAGCTTGAGAACCTGCTGGACCGTCACCCCGAGGACGATGTTGATTGCGATTGCGATCGGCATCAGCACGATCGTCCGTGTCGTGAACTGGCGTGAGATCCAGCCCATCAGTTGATCCCTCCGAAGCTGCCTGCTCGCCCGATCCGGACGTTCGCCGGGCCTCGAGACTCCCTCGTTCCTAGGGTGCCACGTCCGAGGGCTTCGCCGCTACTCCCACGTGCGCGGCGAGTGCCCCGACCCGTTCGATCCACCGGTTGATGAACTCGTCCGTGTCGGCAGTCACGGCCACGTCAACGTTCGGCGGGCGGTGCCACAGGCCGCGGAAGTCGGCGATCGTCTGGCCGGCCGCCAGCTCCCCGCCCGTTTCGACGTCCACGGCCAGGGCCTCGGTCCGGATCAGCGTCTCGTCGAGGGCGGCTGCAGCGGCCAGGGGATCGTGGACGAAGGCGGCGTAGAAGCCGTCATACCGGGCGTGGAACTCCATGTAGAAGCGGAGCGCGTCGGCCACGAACCGGACGACCGCGTTGCTGGCGACGGAGCGGGTCGTGTCCAGGGGATCCTCGCCGTGACCCAGGGCAATCGAATCGTCGGGACGGCTGCCGGCTCGGCGGGCGAGGGCAACCACGTGGTCCGGACGGACGATTGCCCGTTCGGTCACGTCGAGTCCCAGGGCAACCAGCCGGGGTACCGTCGGATCCGCCTCGATCGCCGTGGTCCAGGCCTGGAGTACCGCCCGGGCAGCGTCCGGGTCGCAGTGGATATTCCATTCCGATACCGGTGTCGTGTTGCCCGGCACGCGGAACGCCCCGCCCATGATCACCAGCCGGCGCAGCAGCCGGGGCAGGGCCGGCTCGCGCTCGAGCGCGACGGCGAGGTTCGTCAGCGGTCCGATGCACAACAGGGTCAGCTCGCCCGGCCGGCGGCGGGCCTCCTGGGCGATCAGGTCGGCGGCATGGCGTTCGGAGAGCGGGCGCCGCCCGGACGGCAGCTCGGCGTAGCCGATGCCCTGCGGTCCGTGCGTCTCGGGCGTGATCTCGAGCGGACGGACGAGCGGAACGGTCCGTCCGAGAGCCACCTCGATATCGCCCCGGCCGATCAGCTCGAGCAGGCCCCGGTTGTTCTCGGCCACCTGGCGCGCCTCGACGTTGCCGCTGCAGCAGGTCACCGCCACTAGCTCGGCGTCGTCCGAGGCGCACAGGTAGAGCAATGCCAGGCTGTCGTCGATGCCCGTGTCGCAGTCGACCACGATCGGCCGTCGTTCGGTCATGCCGGTCGCGCCACGGCGAGGCCGTCCCGCCCGCTTTCACCGAGGGCGACGTAGAGCTCCTCCTCCTGGGCCATGTGCAGCTCGAGGATCGCGTGGAGGCTGTAGAGGACTCGGCGCAGGTCGCGATGGTCGCCATCGTCCGGCCCGCTCGCCGGCAGGTCGTCGACGAGGCGGCCGAACAGTCCGATCAGGTGGAAGATCTCGCGGTGGGTTCGGCTCAGCGGCGCGGTCATGTCGTCGTCGCCCGCTGCCGAGGCGACCGACGGGTAGACGGTCTGGTCCTCGTAGCGCTCATGGCTGAGCAGCGGTCCAACGAGAAACGCGTTGGTCGTCTGGAGCTCGCCCAGGGCGGCCGTCGGCTCGAGCTCGTCGAGCTGGTCGGCCGTCAGCCGAAGCCGCCTGATCTCCGAGCGAAGGTCGAGGTGAGCCGCATGCAGGGCGGGCCCCGTTTCCGCCCAGCCGGGTACGGTCGTCTGCTGGTCGCGATCGCCGCCCAGGGCGCGCAGGGCGTTGAGGATCACGGCCACGTCGATCAACTCCTGGAGGATCGCGCCGGCCACCGGGGGCAGCAGGCCGAACGCCGCCGCGATCATCGCGATCACGGACAGGCCGATCCCGAGGACGACCGACTCCAGGGCGATCCGGCGGGACCGTCGGGCGATCCGGATCGCCTCGGCCAACCGATCCAGCCGGTCGACCACGATCACGATGTCGGCCGCCTCCGATGCGGCGGTCGCGCCCCGAGCACCCATCGCCACCCCGACATCGGCGGCGGCCAGCGACGGCGCGTCGTTGATTCCGTCGCCGACCATCACCACGATGCCGCCCGAATCGGCCCGCTCAGCGGCCACGATCTCGAGCTTCTCGGCGGGCGCTCGTTCGGCCAGGATCGCGTCAACGCCGATCGCCGCGCCGACCGTCTCGGCCACGGCCGGGGTGTCGCCCGTGACCATCACGATGCGGCGGATCCCGGCTCGGCGCAGAAGCCGCAGGGCCCGCGGTGTCTCGGTCCGGATCGGATCAGTCAGGATCAACGCGCCCTCGATCAGGCCGGCCACGCCCACGAATGCTGTCGAAGAGCCTTCGAGTGCCGTGCGGCGACCCAGCTCCCGGACCTGTTTGGGCAGCGACCGGCCAGCGGCGATCCAGTCGGCCTGACCCACCTGGATCGTCCGGCCCGAGAGCGTGCCCGTCACGCCGCTTCCGGCGCGCTCTGCGACGTTCGCCGGGAGCTCGAGCGTGAGGCCGCGCTCGTGGGCTGCCCGAACGACGGCCCCGGCGAAGACATGTGGTGAGAGCTGCTCGAGCGAGGCGGCCAGCCGGAGCAGCTCGTCCGGGCTGATCGAACCGAACGTCTCGACCTCCGCGACGGTCGGCGTACCCGACGTCAGCGTGCCGGTCTTGTCGAACAGGACCACGCTCGCACCGGCCAGGCTCTCCAGCGCCCCTCCGCCCTTGACGATGATCCCGCGACCGGCGGCCCGCGAGATCCCGGAGACGATCGCGATCGGAGCGGCCAGGATGAGCGGGCAGGGGGTTGCCACGACCATCACGGCCAGCGCCCTGACCGGGTCGCCCGACAGGAGCCAGGCGATCCCGGCGATCCCGAATGTCAGGGGTAGGAACAGCAGGGCAAACCGATCGGCCAGGCGGACGAACGGTGCCTTGGATGACGCCGCCGACGCAACGAGCCGGATGATCCCGGCGTACGTGCTGCCTTCGGCGCTGGCCAGGGCGATCAGGTCGAATGGGCTGCCGGCGTTGACGGTTCCAGAGGCGATCTGGTCACCCGGCTCCCGGGTGGTCGGGCGAGACTCACCGGTCAGCGCCGATTCGTCGAGGACGGCCGGCTCGCCCACGATCGTCCCATCCACCGGCACCACCTCGCCGGGCTTGACCAGGAGGCGGTCGCCGGGAATCACCGACTCGATCGGCGGTGAGGTCAACCCGCCGGGGCCGTAGCGATGCACGACGCGGGGCGACCGGGCAAGCAGCGCAGCGAGCTCCCGCCGGGCGCGGGTGTCGGCATAGTCCTCAAGCGCCCGCCCGGTCGTGATCATCACGGCGATCACGGCGCCGGGCAACGATTCCCGGAGGAGCACCGCCCCGATCATCGCGACCACGGCGATCAGGTCCACGCCGACCTGGCCGTGCCGGAGGGCGTCGACGATCTCGACCACGAGCCGGCCCGCGACGACGACGGTCAGTGCGGTCCAGACGTCGAAAGCGAGCTCCGAGCCGCCGCCAACGGCCGCCACGATCCCCACGGCCAGGGCAGCGATCGAGATCGGCAGCAGGAGCCTGTCGATCTGGCGCAGGACTGACTCGAGCGTGGCCGGCTGGGCGGTCGAGCCGGAAGTCGTCGTCACAGCTCCATCATCGTCACGATCGCGATCCGGTGCTCGGCGGGAGCTCGATTGGGGCTCAAGCCGGACTCGGCGGAAGGTCGAGCCGCACGATCGAGCGAGCCAGCCTCGGCCAGGTCTCGGTCGTCAGCGGTCGAATGTCCAGCTCCACGGCCAAACGATAGCCGCCGACCAGGCCTCCGGCGGCCCGTACACTCAATCTCGTGCACAAGATGGTTGGCCAGCCGATCCTGCCTCCGGCCACGATCGGGATCATCGGCGGCGGCCAGCTCGGCCGGATGCTCGCGTCGGCAGCCCGGGTGATGGGCTACCGGATCGCGATCCTCGACCCCGATCCCGAGTGCCCCGCAGCGGGCGCCGCTGATGAGCTCATGGTCGGCGGCTACGACGATGTAGCGGCCGCGGTTCGCCTCGCCGAAGCCAGCTCGGTCGTGACGTACGAGCTCGAGCATGTCGCCGCTGCGGTTGGGCGGGCGGTCACCGAGCGGCGGGCCCTGCGACCAAGCCTTCGAGCGCTCGAGGTCACCCAGAATCGCCTGGCCGAGCGGCAGTTTCTGGAGGGCGCCAGAGCACCCGTGGCCGCGTGGCGCGTGGTTCGAACCCGGGCCGAGCTTGGCGCCGCGACCGTGGCCCTTGGCGCGCCGCTCCGGCTGAAGGCTGCGATCGGCGGCTACGACGGGCGGAGCCAGGTGCGGATCTCCGGCCCTGGCGATTTCGAAGCGGCGTGGGCCGCCCTGGAGCGCTCGGCTGTGACGGCCGGGCTGCTCCTGGAACGCGAGCTCGACTTCGCCTGCGAGCTGTCCGTCGTCGTGAGCCGGGGGCTCGACGGTCGAGCCGTGCCCTTCGCCGTTGGCCGCAATCGCCACGACGCCGGGATCCTGTTCGAGACGGTCGTACCGGCGCCGGCGCCGGTCAGCGCGGCGATCTCCGCCCGGGCCCAGGAGCTGGCCGTCCACCTCGCGACCGCGCTCGATGTCGTCGGCACGCTGACCGTCGAGATGTTCCTGCTGGCCGACGGCTCGCTGGTCGTCAACGAGCTGGCCCCGCGGGTCCACAACAGCGGCCACTGGACGATCGAGGGCGCCGCGACCAGCCAGTTCGAGCAGCACATCCGGGCGATCTGCGGCTTGCCCCTCGGCGATCCGACGGCCCACGGTCCGGCGGCGATGATCAACCTCCTGGGCACCGGCGAGCGGCGCCCGGCCGGTCTCATCGGCGTGACCGAGGCTCTCGCCGATCCCGCCGTCCACCTCCACCTGTACGACAAGCGGCAGGTCTTCGAGCGCCGCAAGATGGGCCACCTGACCGTGCTCGCCGCGACGCCCGCGGAAGCTCTCGAGCGAGCCGTCCGTGCGCGCGCCGCCCTCAGCTGGAGCTGAGCGACCGGGAGCTGGTGTCATGGGGCAGAATGGCCACAGCCCATGACGCTCGCCCGCGCGATCCGCGACCCAGCCAGGAGTGACCCGCCGATGCCGTCAGCCGCCCACCGCGTGACCGTGATCCCGGGGGACGGTGTCGGCCCGGAGGTGGTCCGCTCGGCGATCCGGGTGATCGAGGCGGCCGGCGTGTTCATCGACTGGGAAGAGGCGGCTGCAGGCGCGAGCGTCTTCGAGAAAGGCGACACGTCCGGTGTCCCGGCCGAGACCAGGGACTCGATCGAGCGGACGAAGGTCGTCCTGAAGGGCCCGCTCGAAACCCCCGTCGGGTTTGGTGAGAAGAGCGCCAACGTTACCCTGCGCAAGCTGTTCGAGACGTACGCGAATGTGCGACCGGCTCGCGAGCTGCCCGGGGTGCCGACCCGCTATGCCGGCGAAGGCGTGAACCTGGTGATCGTTCGCGAGAACGTCGAGGACCTGTACGCCGGGATCGAGCACATGGTCACGCCCGACGTTGGCCAGTGCCTCAAGGTGATCAGCCGGAAGGGCTCGGAGAAGGTGATCCGCTACGCCTTCGAGCTGGCCCGGCGCGAAGGCCGGACGAAGGTCACCGCAGCGACCAAGGCCAACATCATGAAGATGACCGAGGGCCTGTTCAAGAAGGTCTTCGAGGAGCTCGCGCTCGAATACCCGGAGATCGAATCCGGGCATCTGATCATCGACAATGTCGCCCACCAGCTGGCCAAGGCGCCGGCCCAGTTCGACATCATCGTCACCACCAACCTGAACGGTGACATCATCAGCGACCTCGCCAGCGGCCTGGTCGGTGGCCTGGGCTTTGCCTCGTCGGGCAACTACGGCGACACGGTCGCGATCTTCGAGGCGGTCCACGGCTCGGCCCCGAAATATGCCGGCAAGGACGTGATCAATCCGACCGCGCTGATCCTCAGCTCGGTGATGATGCTCCGCCATCTCGCTGAAACGGGTGCCGCCGATCGCGTCGAAGACGCTGTCCTGGTCACCCTCGAGGAAGGCCGGGCGACCACCCAGGATCTCGTCCGCCAGACGGGCGGCGACGTCGATACGGCGGCCTCCACGACCGGCTTCACCGACGCCGTGATCGCCAACCTGGGCCGTAGCCCGGCCACCCTCGGGGCGCAAAGGGGTGACCTCGCCAACCAGGCGCCCGCGATGGCGCCGCTCCCCGCCTGGTCGTACGGCCCGGAGCACTACGCCGCGATCGCGCGGCGGACGATCGGCCTGGACATCTTCATCGAGACCGACTCGGACGCCGGCCAGCTCGGCGTGGAGTTCGAGAATCTTACCGCCGCGGGTCCCTTCGAGCTCCGCTTCGTCGAGAGCCGGGGCACGAAGGTCTACCCTTCGGTCGGGCTGTCGTCCGACGGCGTTCGACTCCTGCGGGCCCGGTTCGTGACCCGTGACGGGGGCCCGGCCGCCGAGACGGACCTGCTCGCCCTGCAGGGCCGCGTTGCCGAGCGCCAGCCGGGCTGGACCCATGTCGAGAAGCTCCACGTCTTCGACGGCGCGGACGGCTTCACCAAGGCACAGGGCGAGTAGGGTGGCCCGCCAGGCTGGCGCTGCCCGGCCGTCCGCCGCCGGTCCCGCTCCCCGGGTGGGGATCGTGGGTGGCAGCCGGTCCGACTTCCCGATCCTCGAGAAGGCGGCGGCCCTCCTGACCGAGCTCGGCATCGTCCACGAGCTGCGGGTCGTCTCGGCCCATCGGACACCCGACCTCCTCTATCGCTACGCCGAGGAGGCACCGGGGCGGGGGATCGAAGTGATCATCGCCGGCGCGGGCGGCGCGGCGCACCTGCCCGGGATGCTCGCGGCGAAGACGATCCTGCCGGTGATCGGCGTGCCGATCCCCAGCCAACACCTCGGCGGCCTCGACTCCCTCCTGTCGATCGTCCAGATGCCCCGCGGCGTGCCGGTGGCGACCGTGGCGATCGGCAACGCCGAGAACGCCGCGATCCTTGCCGCCGAGATCCTCGCCCTGGGCGATCCCCGCGTTCGGGCCCGGGTGGCGGCCCATCGTGTCGCGATGACCAAGATCGTCCTCGACGACGAGTCGAACCAGCCGGGCTAGTGGGGTCCCTCATGGACGACGAACGGTGGGAGCCGGGCATGCCCGTTCTCGACCGCCAGGCCGGACCCAACAGCGGGCCGCTGGTCCAGCGTCCCCTCGGGGCAGCAGGCCGGCCGGTGCCTGGCCCGCTGCCACCCAGCCTGGCGGCCTTGCCGCCTCGGAGCGTGCCGGAGACTCGTCCGACGGCGCTTCAGCAGCAATACGTCCTGCTGTCGGTGCCGGGCCTGATCGCCGGGTTCGTGGCGATCTCGGCGCTCGAGCTCGGGATGCCGCTGGGTGCGCTCCTGATCAAGCTGTGCGTCCTCGTTGGCGCGCCGCCGCTCGCCGTGGCCAATGCCGACGCGATCGTCCGGATCTGGCGCGCCGCCTGGGCCTGGATGCCGGTCGACCGGACGAAAGGGCTCTTCCGGCTGGCCTGGGTGGCGACCGCCTCGATCCTGTGGGTCGTCCTCATCGCCGTGGCCCTGCGCGTGCTCGTGGCGTGACAGACCCCGATCGCGGCCTTGAGCGTGGCCCTGATGGTCGCTCGACCGACATCCCATCGGGCGGCGGTGTCCCACGCTGGCTGGCCGCTTCCCTGAACAACTGCAGCCGGTGCGGCACCGGGCTCGTCTTTGGTGCGGTCGACGGCGATCATCGCGACCGGCTCGTCTGCCCGGAGTGCGGCTGGATCGCCTATGTCAACCCGCGCATCGTGGTGACCGCCCTGCCGCTGACCGACTCCGGCCAGGTCGTCCTGATCCGGCGGGGGATCGAGCCGGCCGTCGGCGCCTGGGCGCAGCCGGGCGGCTTCCTCGAGATCGACGAGACCGTGAACGAGGGGGCGATCCGGGAGACGTTCGAAGAGACCGGCCTGCTGGTCGAGCCGGGCGAGGTGATCGGGCTGTACTCCCGGCTCGAGGCGGCGGTTGTGGTCCTTGTCTTCGAGGCCCGGATCGTGGGTGGAGCGTTCAGGCTGAGTCCAGAGGCCACCGAGATCGTGGCCTTCGAGCCGAGTGCGATCCCCTGGCCCGAGATCGCCTTCAAGACGACCTACTGGGCGCTGAGCGACTGGCTCCGCCGGCGCCATCCGGACCTGCGCCCGGGTGACGTCCTCGGCGAACGCAACCGCTGGGAGGGCTGAAGGCTGCGGCCGAGCGCCAGACCTTGCCCCGGGCCTGCGTCGGACCTTGCCGATTAGCGCTGGGAGCGCTCGTATGTCAGGACTGGGGCCGATTCTCGGATGCGATCAGGCCACGACGACCCTGACGTCGCCCGATTCGTGCTCAGACCAGGTGGACGAGCAGGCCGACGACCGCTCCGCGGGGGTCTGTTCCTTGAACAACAGCACGGCCAGCGCTAAACGGCAAAGATGGCGCCGAGGCGGGCCGGCGCTCGGCGCCACGCAAGGGGCGATGCTCGGGCGCGGCCGAGGCACCTTCCACCGAAACGCCACGGAGCCTCGATCCGGGCCCGGAGCTCAGCTCAGGTCGATGAAGATGTTCTTCGTCTCCGTATACATGTCGATCGCGCTCATGCCGAGCTCGCGACCGATGCCCGACATCTTGTAGCCGCCGAACGGCGCCTCGGTGTGGACCGAGCTGTTCGAGTTGACACTGAGGACGCCGGCCTGGATCGCCCGGGCCGTGCGCAGGGCCTTGCCGATGTCGCGGCTCCAGACCGAGCCGGACAGGCCGTAGGGCGTCGCATTGGCCAGCCGGATGGCCTCCTCCTCCGTGTCGAACGGGATGATCGAGACAACCGGTCCGAAGATCTCCTCGCGGGCGATCCGCATCTCGTTGCTGACGCCGTCGAAGACCGTCGGCATCAGGTAGGCCCCGCCAGCCAGGGCCGGATCGACCGGC
>JADGQK010000062.1 GCA_017881915.1 Chloroflexota bacterium
GATTGCGCTTGCCGACGCCCGGCGGCTCGTCGACCCGGTCACTCTCCTCCCAGGCGGGTTCGCCGGTCTCGTGATTCCGCTCCCGTCCCGCCTCACGGCGCTCGTGGCGCGGGGCAGGCTCCGCATCGGTAGGATCGGGGGCTCCCGACAGCGCGCGTTTCATCCTTGCCAGCAGCGACATCGGGTGGTCCTTCCGTTCGGCGCACACGCCGAGCCATGAAATCACAGCCAGGGACGGCACGTCTCCCGATAGATTGGACCGATGACGACCGCGGCGCTCAGTGAGGCCTTCGGCCAACGTACTGGTCGCCGGCGGCGCGAGCTGCGCGTTGGTGCAGTCTGATTGTCAGCGAATGGTGAGCCGCCCGCGGTTGGTACGCTGGTCGCTGCGCCAGATGCCCGTGACGCATCGCCCGCGACCATTCCGGCCCGACCTATCTGGAGACATCGATGCATCCGGCTCACCGCCTCCGCTGGTCCGCCTTCGGTTTCGTGGCGATGCTCCTGGCCGCATGCGGCACGTCACCATCGGCTGCGCCGAGTTTGGCGATGTCGTTGGCACCACTGTCAACCAACCCTCCGGTCAGCTCAGCAAGCCCTTCTCTCGTACCGCTCCCAGCAGCGAGCCTGCCTCCGCCAAGCGCGACGATCACCTTTGGCGGGGGCGTCACCGGAGTCGCCAAGGGCATCCAGGTCAACTGTGAATCCCCTGCGCTCAGCGGGCTGATCATCACCCTCTTTGGGGCAACAAACCGTAAGGGGGTGTCCACGACGGTCACCATCGCGACCGGGAGCGTTGCCGTCACCCTTGACTCGGGCTCGGGCGCGACCTTCGCGGCTCGCACGTTCACCGGGATCGGGGTCAGCGCCTTCGACGCCACAAAGGGTGGCCAGATCGATAGCCCCCTGACTGAAGTGGTCACGAGCTCCAATCCGGGAACCGTTCCGGCCGTGACCTCGATCAAGGGCAATGTCGATTGCGGCAACGAGGTCCCCGGCAGCTCGACCCTCACGTTGGCCGGATCGGCTCAACCAGGCGTCACGATAAGTGGGCCCATCGATCCGATCCGGGTCGACTGCAACCCGAACGCCAAACCCGCTTCGGTCCATGCCGTCGGGGTGATCAAGGTGGGCCCGACGCCAGCCCTCATCGTCTTTCAGGCGACCGCGAACGGATTCACGGCGTACATCGTGGCCACGGTTACGACGCTCCAGCACTTCTACACGACCACGGACCCGAAAAGCGCCACGATCTCGCCGGCCGGAGCGCATGTCTCTGGCTCGGCCGCTGAGAGCGGCACGACGAACACCCTCACGGTCAGCGGCGACCTCGTCTGTGGCGTGATCAACCCGTAATAGCAATCGCGAGTTAGCGCGGTCGGAGCTCGGGTGAGCTGTCTTCACGATGTGATGAGGAGCTCCGACGGACAGCTCTTTGCCTCGAGTCCTACCAGCGATCCCAGCGGGCGAACTCCGGCTTCGGGACCCAGCCCCGCTTGAGCGATGGTGAGCGCTTGTCCGGCAGTGGCCAACCGACCGGGATGACGCCGACCGGCGAGAAGTCGTTCGGGATCCCGAGCAGGGTTCGTATCTCGAGGTAGCCGTCCGTCTCGGCGCCGGCGAACCCGGCTGCCAGCCCCTCATCGACGGAGGCGAGGAGGATGAGCATGACCGTACAGCCCACGTCCATCCACCAGTACGGCACGGGCCACTCGATCTCCGAGCCGTCTTCACCGACCTTGTCGGCCTCCCGGTAGCGGGCGTGATAGATGGCCTCGCTCACGCACGGGATAAAGAGCGCGGCGGAATGACTGATCCATGGATCGAAGCCGTCCTCGGTGTCCTCCAGCTCCCCGCAGGCAACCGCGATCCGGCGCCGGAGTTCCGCATCGGTCACGATCACGAGCCGCTGGCCCTGGCTGAAACCGGCGCTCGGGGCGCGTTGGGCGGTCGTCGCGATCCGCTCCAGGACGGCTCGATCCACCGGTTCGTCGGCGAAGTGGCGGACCATCCGTCGCCGCCGAACGACCTCCCCGAAGTCCATGGCTCCTCCGGCTCAATGGCCCGGTCTCGTAGGGAATCGCTTCGCGGCGCCCGTGCCCGAGAGTAAGCGGATGCGGCCGCTGTGCGTCAGCAGGCATGATGCACCTCGGGCGGGCTGGAAGCGCGAGCGTAGTCGTCGGCGGCCTGCCACTGCGGAAGGTCACGGCCCAGCCCTTGGATCTCGGTGATGGGCCGGTTGCCGCGCGGGGCGCTCCGGCTGCCTCGGCCGTCGAAGTCCGAGAACGGGCCGACGCCATGGATGCACGATTCGACGACGCCAGCGCCGCCGTCACGATCTGATGCGAATCGAGCTTCGCAGGCTAATCGCTCCGTCGCCCGTACGAGCATCACCTGAGGCCGAGCAGCTCGCCGCTCCGAGATGGGACACAAACCCGCAGGGTGAGACGTCTGAGCTCGTGCCGACCGTCACACCGACCAAGGACGAGATGCTTCTCAGAAGGAGAACCGTGAACAGTGCTCGGACCCGCTGCGCCGCGGCGGGCATCGCGCTCACGTTCATCGTTGCCGGCTGCGGACCGACCGTGTCGCAACCACCCAACCCTAGCCAGTCGCCCTTGGCCGTCCCCAGCATGGCGCCGTCGCCCCCAGCCGAGCCTTCGGGCACGCCTGGCGCTCCGCCATCGACCAGCCCGGCGGCCATCCTCACGATCCCCACTGGAGCCGTCCACTCGCTGTCCTTCTCGCTCTCCCTGCACTCGCCCTTGGCGGTGCTCGGCAGCCGCGTGTTCGTGCTCGAGGGCACCGGCCCGGGGTCGCGGACGCTGCGCGTGGGTGACCTCGCTACCGGCAAGACGGTGGCGCTGGCGAAGCTCGACCCGGGACACGACATCTCCGCGCTGGCCGTGACGGCCGACCGGGTCGCCTGGGTGGAGACCTGGCGCATCGGGTCGACTGGTAACTGCAATGGCTTGGTTCCCTGTTGCCCAGGCCAGGGACGCCCGCTCAACTGGCGGATCGTGGGGCTCGTTGTCGCCAGCGGGCTGCGGTCCGTCGTCGCCTCTGGGACGAACACCAGGACCGCCTATCAGGGCGAGTGCGCCGATGTCAATGCGCCGGCGCTCGCGGCCGACGGGGACCGGGTCGCCTATACGCTCGAAGCCACTGCCTCCGGGGCGCCGCTCGGGAACCGGATCGTCCTGCGCTCCCTGGCGGACGGCTCGATGATCCGGAGTGTCATGACGAAAGGATTCGTCGCCTGGCTCGGGCTCAGTGCTCACGCCCTCGCCTACCGCGAGGCGCTCGGCGTCCAACTCGACGGAGGCAGCGTGCAGGACGCCCAACTCATGCTCGCGACGGCCGATGATCGGACCCCGGCGCTCGTCGATGTCCATGCCATCTCGGCGGCCGTCAGCGGCGACCTCCTTGTTTGGGGCCGCTTCGACGCGACCGACGCATCGATCTGGACGACTTCGCTCAGCGGCGGCGCACGAACCCACGTCGCGGGGCCGTCCGTCCCCGACTTCAAGGCTCAAGGGGAGGCTGGATCCTGGTGGGTCAGCCTGACCGACGGTTACGCCGCCTGGGTCACCTCGGGCACGCTGAAGGACGCCGAGCAGTCGGCGATCCCATTCCTGTGGAACGTCGGTCAGCCGAGCGCTCGCCTCGTCGCTCTACCCACGGCGATCGACTTCGTCTCAGTCAGCGGCGGCTGGCTCATCTGGGAGGACATCGGCAGCCGCCCGACCGTCCACGCCATCCAGCTATCTGCGCTCGCCAACTAGAACGAGGCCAGGCGTCAGATGCCCAGGAGGCGCCTGAGCAGGTCGAAGCCTGGGTCGGAGCCGGTCCAGTGCGCACGGAGGTCGTCAACCGCCACGCGTCGTCCGGCCCAGCGCAGCACGATCGCGGTGACCGCCAGGTCATCGATCGAGCCCAGGCCGGGAATGAAGTCGGGGATCAGGTCGATCGGGCTCAACAGGTAGACGAGGAGGCCCCCAAGGGCCACCTTCACGTGTCGCGGTGTCCGAGGATCGCCGATCAGGGAGCGCACGAGGCGGATCAGGTCGGGGATCAGTCGGAGGGCTGGGCCTGCCAACGCCCGCGAGGGCCGGTGGAGCCAGACAATCGCGACCAGGACGATCCATGTTGCGGCGAGGAGGCCCAAGGCCAGGAGTAAACCCTCGATCAGACCCACCGGCGAATGGTAGCCGAGCACCTCGGAGCTCCAGCTCCTCGGGCGGACAGGTCCATCCGTCCGAGGACAGGGAACCGGCCGACACCGGGCCGCGTCACCCATCCATGCGCGGCCAGGTTCTTGCCTTGCTTCTTGTGATCGCGGCGATGGGCTGCACGCCCGCGCCGGCCGGATCGACGTACCCGATCACGGGCGTGGCGCTCGCGGGACCGACCTGCGGGGCGGAGCCCGCCTCGCCCGTGCCGGGTCAGTGTGCGCCGAGGCCGGTCGATCGAGCTGTTCTCGTCCTTACCGATGCTGGCGGTCACGAGGTTGTCCGGGTGACCACGGCACAAGACGGATCGTGGACCGTTGCGCTTGCGGCCGGGACGTACACCCTCACGCCCCAGCCGGTCAGCGGTCTTCTGGGCACGGCTCGACCCGTGGAGGTCGTCGTCCGCCCGGGGGCGGTCCCGACCAGCGTTCAGATCGAGTACGACACCGGGATCAGATGAAGTCGGCAGGGTGCGCAAGCAGCAGGCGCCACCCATGGCAAGCTCGGACCTAGCTTCGGCGTCGATGCGTCGGGTGGAACGTTGCCGCGACGTTCGCCAGGTGGGTCTTCGGACGACATGCTTCGAGCAGCGGCGTATCGTGACGCGTATGGCTGCCCGACCAGGATCGAGACGGCTCGTCAGCGAGTTGTTCGTCGCGTTGGCAGCCGCGGCCATGGCAGCGGCCTGCGTTGCTACAGGCTCCGGCCTGAGCTCGGTGGCGACACGCGCTCCGACTTCCCCGGCGGCCCGAGCCTCGACATCGCCCGAGGCCCAGGCGCCGAACGTGGCGGTCGACTGGCCGACCTATCACGGCGATCCCGCGCGGACCGGGCTGGCCAGCTCCTTCCCACCGCTCGGAGGAGGTCTGACCCAGGCCTGGAGTGCCGCCCTTGACGGGGCCGTTTATGGCGAACCGCTCGGCGTTCAGGGCCGGGTGATCGTGGCGACTGAGAATGACTCCGTCTACAGCCTCGATCCCGTCAGTGGCTTGGTCAGCTGGCGCCGGCACCTGGGCACCCCGGTGGCCCTGTCATCGCTGCCGTGCGGCAACATTGATCCGCTCGGGATCACGAGCACCCCGGTCTATGACCCCGCGACCGGCTCGCTGTTCGTTGTGGCCGAGGTCGCCGGGCCGCATCACACCCTGTTCGCGCTCGACGCCACGACCGGCGTCGTGCGCTGGTCGCGCGGGGTCGATCTGGCGGGCGACGATCCGCGCACCCACCAACAGCGAGCGGCTCTGGCCCTTGGCAATGGCTACGTCTACATCGGCTTCGGCGGCTTGGCCGGTGACTGCGGCGCCTATCGCGGCGAGGTGGTCGGTGTGCCCACGAGCGGCAGCGGGACGACGATTTCCTACCGGGTCCCGGTTGCCCGCGAGGGCGCCGTGTGGGCGACCGGTGGACCGGTCATCGACGGCTCAGGCAATCTGTACGTTTCGGTCGGCAACGGCAGCTCGACGACCACCTACGACGGCAGTGACAGCGTGCTCGAACTATCGCCGTCGCTTGCACTCGTGTCGCGCTTCGCGCCGGCGCGCTGGGCCCAGGACAACAGGAACGACCTCGACCTTGGTTCCCTCAGCCCGGTCCTCGTACCTGGCGGCTGGGTCTTCATCGCGGGCAAGAGTGGGATCGGCTACGTGCTCCACCAGGGTGCCCTTGGCGGGATCGGCGGTGAGGTCAGCTCGGCCCCCGTGTGTCCGGGCTTCGGCGGGGCTGCGCAGAGTGGCTCGACGATCTACGTGCCCTGCTCGAGCGGTCTTCGAATGGTCCAGATCAGCGCGGGTGGTGGGATCAGCGCCGGCTGGCAGACCTCGTCCGGCGCGACGGGGCCGCCAGTCATCGGTGGCGGAGCCGTTTGGAGCATCTCGATCGCTGCTGGGACCCTCTATGCGCTCGCGCCGGCGAGTGGCGCCGTCCTGGCCAGCATCAGCGTCGGTCCGGTGCCGCATTTTGCGTCACCCACGCTCTGGGATGGGCTGATCCTGGTCGGCACGCTGAACGGAGTAGTGGCGGTCCAAGCTTCCACCCCTGGTCCGGCTTCGACCTATCACAGCCTGCCGCCCGCCCGGATCCTCGACACCCGCTACGCCAACGGCCTGAGCGGCAAGTTCACGAGCCACGTGCCGCGCGAGTTCGCGGTCACCGGCGCGGGCGGCGTCGACCCGAGCGCGATCGCGGTCACCGGCAACCTCACGGTCACGGGCCAGACCAGCGCCGGCTCCGTCAGCCTGACGTCGAACTCCCAGAGTGCCCCGCTGACCTCGACGATCAACTTCCCGCTCGGTGACAACCGGGCGAACGGGGTGACCGCGCCGCTCGCCGGTGATGGTGGGCTGTGGGCGACCTACGTTGCGGTGAGCAGCTCGGCCAAGACCAACCTGATCTTCGATGTGACCGGCTACTTCACGCCCTGAACCGGCGTCATGAGACGGGAGGCGTGACGATGGGGGAGTCTTGGCCCTTCGGCATGGGCGCGGGCTTGCACCGATTGAGCCGCGGGCTCATCGTCTACGGAATCATTGGGCTCGTCGTCGCAGCGATCGGGTTCGGCGCGCTGGTCTGGGTGAATCTCCGCATCAGTAACGTCCGCAGCGATGCCAAGGCGACCGTCGCCCGGCTGGCGACCACGCTGGAGCTGACCGCGAAGGTGCTCCACGACGCGTCTACGACCGCCCAGTCGTTCAGCGCGACCCTCGATCAGTCGGTGCAGGCCGTATCGTCCGCGGCCGTCACGATCACCCAGGTGCGCTCGGACCTGCCCGCCGTTGAGGCGCAGCTTCGCTCGGTCAGCATCCTGGGGGCGACACCGTTGTCGTCGGCGGCGGACGCAGTCAGGCAGACCGCCGTGAGCATGGAAGGCCTCGATACCCGGCTCTCCCTCATCGCCGACGATCTCAAGGGCAACCGGGACGCGCTGGTCGGAAACGCGACCTCGCTGGCCGGGCTGGGCGACAGTACGGCGACGCTCGCGACGCGCCTTGGCTCGGACGTCGACCAGGACTCGCTCAGCGATGTCCAGCTGGTCATCGCCGTCACCCTGCTCGTGTTCGCCGCATGGTCGTTCGTGCCGGCGGTCGGAGCGCTCGTGCTGGGTGTGTGGCTTCGGCGGGAGCTGGGTCGGGTCGTGCCGGCGGTCCGATGAGCTTGTGCACCATCGCCCGCCTTCGGATCGACCGGCCCGCGCCGGGTCCACTCGCAGCTCAGTTCCGGGGGCACGTCAGAACAGGCTCGGGAAGCGCGGAGGCCGGTCCTTCATCGAACGGCCGAGTGACCAGGGCAAGTTGAGGCCCCGGTCGAGCGGGCTCGGCCGGGGCGCTTGGAACGCGGAGGACGCCGGACTACGAGGCGGACGGCGCCGCCGACGGAGCGACGGACGGTGTGACTGATGGCGCCGCGGAGCTTGAGCTCGGGGCCGCCGATGGAACGGCGGAGGCCGGCGCCGCGGAGACCGGGGCCGCCGGTGAGCTCGGAGCGACGGACGGTGCGACCGATGGCACCAGGATCGGCGTCTCGCTCGGGACCGCTGTCGCGGACGGAGTACAGGCGGCAAGGGCCGCGACGAGGGCGACGGACAGGGCGGCGGTGGCGATTGTTCGCTTCATCACAATGACCTCAAACAGGGAGTCGGCCAGGACCTGCGCAGGACCGTTTGCAATGCAGTGACGATCGACAGGGGCCATCCGGCATTGTGCCCGCGCGAGTGTCCCGGGCAGGCGGTGCCTTCAGGTCGAGGTGTTGCAACTGTGTGACACAACCGCAGGCTCCGGGCACGCATCGTTTCCTGTACTGGCGTTCGGTGACCCTCGACAGGCCCATCTTCCGTCGACCGGATCGGCAGCGACCTGTCGTCCCAACCTCGACCGTCCCAGCGGGCGCCCCTGACTTCCGTTCACTAGCCCGTAGCCCATCAGGGCCTAGGCTCCCTCCATGCGCATCAGGCAGGATCGAACCCGCGCCCCGGCTGGGCGGACGGCGCCTGTCCGACCCATCCTGCTCATGTTGGTCATGGGCGCGTTCCTCGTGATCGTTGCCGTGACTGCTTCTGGGCAGGTCCTGCTGACGACGACGGACGAGTCGAATACGCTCCTGCTCAATTCTGTCCGATCGGACGCTGCCGTCGTACGCAGCTACGTCGCCCTGAATCTGCTCCCGGCCGATGTCCAGCCCGGCCCGCTGGCCCCGGAGCGGGCTAGTCGTCTCGAGGTTGGGATCGCCGCACTCGCAACGAACGGCGACATCCTGCAGGTCGCGATCCTGCGCCCGGACGGCAGCATCGTGGCGTCGAACGAGCCGGCCGCCGCTGAGGCGCAGCCGCTCACGACGGATTTCGCCGCTGCGCTGAGCAGCCAGAAGGTCAAGGCCAACATGCTGCCGGCCGGCGGCAGTTCTCCGCTCGGGCCGCTCACCAGTTCGACCGTGATTCGAGAATACTTGCCGATCATTGACGGCGGTACGGTCCGCGCCGTGGCCGTGGTTTGGCGAGATGCGACCCCCCTCCTGGCCCTGCTCGATACTGCCCGGATTCGCTCCTTGCTGACAATCTTCGGGGGAGCTCTGGCTGCCGCGATCCTGCTCTACTTCGTCTTCCGGGGCGCTCAGTCGCGGATCACGCGGCAGACGCTCGACCTGCTCGAGGCCACCCGCCGCGATCCCCTCACCGGCACTCTCAACCACGGTGCTTTGGTGGAGGGGCTGGCCGCCGCAATCGACCGCGCGCGGGTCCACGAATCAGCCGGGACGGTCGGGCTGGCCTTGCTCGATATCGATAACTTCAGCCTGCTGAACGAGATCTACGGCTACGAAGCCGGCGACCGCGCCCTAAGAACCCTGAGTGCACTGCTGGCCCAACACATCGGCGGTGATGCCCTGTACGGCCGCTACGGCCCGGACGAGTTCCTCGTGACGGTGCCGGCGAGTGGAATCGCCGGTCTTGCTCACAGCATCGAGCAGGTCAGGACGGCACTGGTCGACGTCAGCCTCCGATTCGACACGTCAGAACGTCTGCCCCTGACGATCAGCGCAGGGATCGCCACCTTTCCAGCGAACGGCGAAGCGCTGACCACGCTCCTGGCGACGGCGGCTCGGACGCTCGATGAGGCCAAGGCCAGCGGTGGAGACACGATCAAGACGGCTGGTGCCGATCTGCCGCCCGAGGAGGCGATCCGGTTCGACATTCTCGAAGGCTTGATCATCGCGGTGGACACAAAAGATCACTACACCCGGCGCCACTCTGAAGATGTTGCCCGCTACGCGGACTTCATTGCCGAGCGGCTCGATCTCGAGGCCGGCTTCCGGCATGCGCTCTACCGTGCCGGCCGACTCCACGACGTGGGCAAGATCGGCATCCCCGATTCTGTCCTGCGCAAGCCGGGCAAGCTGACCGACGCGGAGTACGAGGTCGTTAAGCAGCATGTCGCCCTGGGCGACCTCGTCGTGCGTGATCTGCCCGATATCGATCTGATCCGGGCCGGCATTCGGTTCCACCACGAGCGTTGGGATGGCGCGGGCTATCTCGATCGGCTGGCCGGCGAAGAGATCCCGCTCGTCGCGCGCCTCCTGGCAGTGGCCGACGCATTCTCGGCCATGACGACAACCCGGCCCTACCGTAAGGCCCTTTCGGTCGATGAGGCAATCACCCGCCTCGAGGATGCTGCCGGAAGTCAACTCGACGAGCGCCTCGTCGTCGCTTTCGTGAGCGGCCTGCGGAGCGCGACGGATCCACCACTTCCGGGGACCGTCGGGCGGGTGAGCTCGGCAGGCCGGCTGTGGACACCCGCAAGTAATCCGGAGCCGAAGGTCGCCTGACGTGAGATCACGCGCCACCGCATCCGCTCTCGGGTTGGGTGTAACCCTCGTGCTCGCCTTATCGGCCTTGGCACGTGGTGACAGCTCGAACTGGATCGTGACGGCCGATCGATCGACCGTCCCCATGGGCGTGCCGACCCAGGTAACCCTCACGGTCCCCGGGCCGCCGCTCGACCAAGCGGGCGAACTGATGAACTGCATCGTGATCCAGATCCCGGCCCTGTACCAGGTGGGCTCAACCGGTTACACGGACAGCCGCGGCCACTCCTGGAGTGTGGCCTATGCGACTGGGAAATTGAAGGCGAAGGTCGCTCACAACAACCAGGGCCTGGCCAGCCCTTTGGACCACCTGACCCTGCGGGTCACCGTAACTGGGAAGAGCCCGGGCCGGGCCAACTGGAATGCGACCGCGTACAACAGGAACGATTGCAGACACAAATCGACGTCGGCGCCGCAGATCCCGATGTCCGTTGTCGGCTCAACGCCGACACCCACGCCGACGCTGCGTCCGACACCCACGCCGACCCCTCGACCAGCGCCGACGCGGCCTCCGACCCCGAGGCCGACGGTGGGGTCAATTCCCAGAGCGTCCCCCGCGCCGACATCGGGCCCGCCTTCACCGCCCTCGACTTCCCCGGCACCGACGCCAGCGCCGTCGGCGACAGCGCCGCCCCTGGCCGGAACCGGGGGGGCCAGTGGTTCCGGCCCCCCAGCGGATGCTCCAGGGCCGCTGGCCTCGCCGGCGCTAAGGTTGGCGCCCCTGGGCGACACCACGGACCTCACCTTTGGCAGCATGGCGTTTTCAACGGGCTTCGGCGCCTTTGCCTGGACCGTGCCTGGCTTTCTGCTTGGACTCCCGGGGCTCCTCCTGCTCTTGATCTTTGCCGCACAGTCGACGAGCGTCGCGCTGTTCGTGCCGATTACTCGGCGGGTGTTGGGGACGCGGCGGAAGCGCCTCCCCGGGAGCGTGCCTCGTGGCTCCACCCGTAGCGGCCGGCCGAGCTGACTGAAGGGGCCAGCGGCCGCGGGCCGTGCCCGATCCGCGGTCGCTGGCCGGGCGGTGTCAGTACCGCAGCGTCTCGGCCTCCTCGACGATCCAGACCTGCGGCGCCCCATCGACGCCGCCGCGCTCCATGGCGGCGGGGAGCGACGGGTCCTGGCTGAACGATCGAGCGCCCTCGAGCGTCGCGAAGTCATTCACGATGACAATCGTGTTCGGGTCCTCAACCGCGCGACTGATCGAGTGACCCGTCGCGCCATGCTGGCGACGGACGGCAGCGTGCTCCGTGAACACCGGATACCAGCGATCGTAGTCGACGACGTGATGCTGGACGATCACCTTGACCATGATTGGGCGCCCTCCGTATCGCTCCGACCGAACCAGGGTGGCGGTCGTTAGGGGCCTGACTATACGAGTGGTGCTCCAGGAGCTTCGTACGATCGTCCACCATCACGAGAAGGACTGGCTGGGCGCCCTCCCCGCTGCGGACCTGCGCCGCTCCATCGCGCTGCTGCAGCGGATCCAGGACAGTCTCGCCGCGGCGTCCGACGGCCGGGGGTGACGGCGGGCATCTCGAAGCCGCCGTTGCCCCTTACGCAGACGCGCCTGAGTAGCGTCGTAACCCGAATCGCCACCACCACCGGGTAAAGGCCATGAGTGCGATCGCAAAGCCAGCGGCCAGGGCCAGCGTGCCGGGCGTCAGGCGGCCCGTCAGGGCCTGGGCCGGGACCGTCACGGCGAAGGCGATCGGGACGAGGAAGGTCAGCGACACCTGCAGCCAGCCGGGATAGATCGTCACCGGCCAGCGGCCCGACTGGTAGACACCCTCGAACAGCTCGACGATCTGGTCGATCCGGACCACCCAGAACGCTCCGACCGTCAGGATCAGCCAGAAGCAGTAGATCGTCAGGCCGCCGAGGACGAAGGCCAGCCCGAATAGAAGCGCCTGGCCAAGCCCGAAGGCGCCCCCGAGCTGGGCAACAGCGACGACGATGACGATCGCCCCAGTCAGTCCGTCGACCGCCTGCCAGATCTGGATGTCGCGCACGCTGACCAGGACCTGGGCGTCGTCCGGCTTGGTCAGGATGAAATCGAGGGAGCCCCGCCGAATGTCCTCCATCAGGCGGACCATGTTCGGCTGGATCACCATGCCGATGACGCCGCCCATGAGGATATGGACGCCCATCACCACGAGAAGCTCCGGCTCTGACCAGCCATTCAGTTCGGTCGTCTGGCTGAAGACCAGGGCAAGGACCGCCAGGCCCGTTCCGAGCGCAATCGCTGACTGAAAGACCTGGATCGCGAAGTTCGCTCGGTATTGGAGCTCGTTCAGGGCTCCAATCCGGAAGAAGCGGCCAGCCAGGACGATGGGTCGGAGCACTTCGCGGCCGGCCATCAGCCGTTCACCGCCGAGTAGTGCCTGATGGCGATCCGCCAAACGATCCGCACCCCGATCACCCCAACCACGATCCACAGGAGCTGCATCGCCAGGCCGCCAATCAGCTCGCCCGCCGGCAGCTGCCCGATGAGCGCGTCGATCGGATAGCCGAACGTCCACTTGAACGGCAGCACGTCGGCCAGCCGCTGGGCCCAGTCGGGCAGGAGCGACAGTGGCACGAGCCGGCCCGAAAGAAGGAGCTCGGCGGTGAACATCAGCTGGAAGAGCGGCCCGGCGCGGGTCGTCCAGAACGACGCCATGCCAAGGATCCAGTAGAGCATCGTGCGGACGAGATAGGCGCCCCAGATGGCGACGGCGAAGACCGCCACATCGATGACCCGGATGTTCAGCGCCGGCGAGAAGACCAGCGTCAGGACCACCGCGATCGGTAGCCACATGACGATCGTGACGAGCTTCCAGCCGGCGAGAAAGGCGATGTCCCAGTGAATCGGAAAGAGCGGCTGGAGCAACATCGCCGAGAGCTCGCCCTGGCGAATGCGCTCGTCCCAGCCGTAGACGGTGAAGACGATGTTCATCTGGCGGACGAGCGTCCAGACGATGTAGTAGGCGGCCAGCTGGCCAGACGTCAAGCCGCCGACTGCGCCGCCCTGCTGGCGGGCGATCGTCGACCAGACGACGAGGTAGATCACCGGCTCGGCGATCATCCCGATCATGTAGAAGTAGTTCGCCACCCGGTACTGGATGTTGTTGAGGATGGCGACTCGGAACATCGTCAGGTAGAGATCGACCCAGCCGCGGATCAACCCGGCGCGAGGCACGAACCGATCGCGATCGAGCTCCGGCTCTCCGGCCAATCCGCCGGTCACGGGGGCCCTTCGCTCCCGGAGGCGAAGACGCGCTCGATGACGTCCTCGATCGGCGGGTCCTCGATCGTCAGGTCGGCGACAGCCAAATCGCGCAGGAGACGCGTCGCCACCTCCGGCGCATCGGCTCGCGAGACGCGCAGGGTCACCCGGCCGTCCTCAGATGAGATGACCTCGCCGTACGCCGACAGGTCGCCCTCGCCGTCCTTGAGCGTGACCCCGATCGTCTTCGTCGCATCGAACTGGGCCCCGAGCCGGGCCAGCTCGCCGTCGTACAGGATCTTGCCGTGGTGGATGACGACCACCCTCCGGCAGAGCGCCTGCACATCGGCCATGTAGTGACTGGTCAGGAGGACGGTCGCGCCGTAGCGTTGGTTGTAGTCGGCGATGAACGAGCGGATTCGCTTCTGCATCGTCACGTCGAGCCCGATCGTCGGCTCGTCGAGGAACAGGACTTGCGGCCGATGCAGCAGCGCCCCGACGATCTCGACCTTCATCCGCTCCCCGAGCGACAGGTTGCGGACCGGCTTGTTGACGAGACCAGCCAGGTCGAGTAGTTCGATGAACTCGTCACGGGTCGTTCGAAAGGCTCCTGGTTCGAGTCGGTAGATCGCCCGGATCAGCTCGTATGAGTCGAGCGCCGGGAGGTCCCACTGGAGCTGGTTGCGATTGCCCATGACCATCGTGATCCGGCGCAGAAATGCGGACTCGCGCTTCGACGGGACGTGGCCCAGGACAAGGGCCTCGCCCGACGTCGGATAGAGGAGACCGCTGAGCATCTTGAGCGTGGTGGTCTTGCCGGCCCCGTTCGGCCCGAGAAAGCCGACGATCTCACCCGCCCCGATGTCGAAGCCGATATTGTCGACCGCCCGGACTTCCCGGGTCTCGCGATGGACGAGGCTCTGGACCGCGGCTTTGAGGCCCGCCTCGCGAACGGGCACGTTGAAGGTCTTGAGCAGGTCAGCGACGTGGATCGCCGGCTGTGAGGCATTGGCGCTGGCGATGGGCATCGTCACGCGGGGAGTATGCAATCCTCGGCAACCAACGCCGGACCACGATCAGTGGAGGAGCCGCTGCCAGTCCCGTGGCACCCGGCCAGCCGGCCCGGGCACGGGCTGATCGAGCGGGTGATGGTCGGGCGGGGCCAGTTCGGGCCCGTCGGAAGCCTCCTCGGTCTCGTAGTTCCAGAACCATGTCTCGCCGGGCTCGAAGCTTCGAACGACCGGATGGCCGCGATCCGCAGCGTGATGACTGGCGTGCTGCGACGGCGACGAATCGCAGCAGCCGACGTGGCCACACGTCGCGCAGCGCCGCAAGTGGAACCACCAGCCGCCCGACGCCAGGCATTCCACGCAGCCCGGCCCGCTGGGCGCCGTCGCCGGATCGAAGTCCCGATCAGCCGCCATCGATCGTCCCTTCACGTACTGCTGCCCCAGATTGCGGGCTGCCATCCCTATCATGGCGACGCTGCACTACGGTTGCACCCGCACTAGGGCGCTGCCTCGCTATGGCTTGGCGACAGTGAATCCACCGAGCCCTTGGCCAGTCGTATCGCCAGGGCGGCCAGGCCGAGGCGCACGAACCCGTGCACGTCGAGTGGTTCGAGCGATCACCAGCATGGAGATAGAGGGTCAGGCCGTCCGCGCCGGTCAGAACCGGACCGATGTGGATCTCGTCTAGTACCCGGGTCGGCTCCCGTTGTTGCAGGCAGCGAGCACCAGGGACAGGACGCCAGCGACGATCATCAGGAGCTCGAACCCGGGTCGGCTCCGCCGAGCGATTAGCTTCATGTTCCCCCGTACGCCACGGTGGCTGTCGCGGTTTCGGCGCTCGCACAGCTGATCGCGCCAGGACGCAGAAAGAGTACGAGGCCTGGGCGCCAATCGGCCGGATGGGGGCTGGTCGCGCTATCAGCCGGGCATCAGCGTTTGATCAGCGGTCGCGGTCATCGTCCTCGCATCGACCTTCGTTCCAAACGACCAAGGAGCCACCCGTGACCAGGACCCGACCGTTGCTCATGCTCACCACGCTCATCCTCGGTGCCGCAGCGCTTTCCGCCTGCAGCTCGGGCGGGAGCCAGCCTGCCCCAGCAGCAGCCAGCGCACTGAGCGGCGCGACGACCAGCACCCCGCCAGGTGCCCTTGATTCAGGAGCGCCCGCTGCCGACGCGACTGCGGCCGCGACCGCTCCGGATCCCTGTAGCCTGATCACCGACGCCGAAGCCGGCACGTTGTTCGGCGGTCCCGCGGCGCACAAGGCCGGTGGTTCAAGCGACGCCTCGAACGGTAGCGGGGTCGTGGTGACCGAGAACCTCTGTGAGTGGAACCTGATCACGAGCGACCAGCTCGGCCACGACCTGTGGGTCGCGGTCTACGCCGGGGCCGATCGCGCGTACTTCAATGATGCCGTCACCCACGAAACGCCGATCCCTGGTCTCGGCGATGCCGCCACCGGCGACTCGATCCACGTGTACGTGATCAGCAAAGGCACCGTCCTTCAAATCTACGGCAGCCTGCCCGCCAGCGATGGCCTCCAGCAGGCGGCAGCGATCGCGATCGGCAAGCTCTAGA
>JADGQK010000126.1 GCA_017881915.1 Chloroflexota bacterium
ACCGAATCGAGCAGACGGGTGCGATAGCCCGCCCGGTGGAGGCGAATTCCGAGGTCGGCATCCTCGGTGACGTTCCAGGGATCCCAGCCGCCGACCGATTCGAGGATCTCCCGGCGGAAGTGGTTCGAGGTTCCGCCCAGCGGGATCGGCGCCTGTGCGTCGACCAGACCGGGAAGCAGCTCGGAGAACCACAGCGCGTATTCCGCGGTGAACCAGCGGGTCAGCAGGTTCTGCTCGGCGTTGTGATAGCTCAGCCGGGCCTGCAGGCACGCCACGTTTGCTTCGACCTGCGAGAACGCCACCACCGCCCGGCGCAGCTGCAGCGAATCGGGTCGATCCTCGGCATCGTAGATCGTCACGAACTCGCCGCGAGCGGCGGCAAGGCCGACCAGGCACGCCTTCGGCTTGGTCTTGGGCATCGAATGCGCGACCTTGACGATCTCGATGTACGGGGGCGGGTTGCGCGCCTCCGCGGCCTGGATCGTCTCGAGGTCATCCTCCTCGAGGAGCAGCTTGATGTCGAGCTTCTCGTGCGGGTAATTCATCGCGGAGAGCGAGGCGATCAGCCGCGCCATGATCGATGGTTCCCGGTACGCGGGCACGAGCACGGTGTAGACCGGGAGCTGATCGGCGGTGAGCGCCTTCGCCTGCTCGTCCGAGATCGCGATGCCACGCGGCCGGCTGAGCGACCGCGCGAAGATCGCCGCCCGGTACGCGAGGGCGGCAAGGTACGCCACGGTGACGATCGTGATTCCCGCGATCGTGACCCCCACCGGCGCCACGACGCCCGCGACCACGATGGCGAGACCGAGCGTGCTCAGCCAGCGACGCTGGCCCCTGCTCAGCGTGGTCCGGGCCGAGAGTTCGGGCGGCAGCGACCCGATCTGGTGGACGGCCGGCGCCGGTCGCGCGGCGGGCCCCGCGGCCCCGTGCAGGTCGGCCTCGCCGACAGTGATGCCGATGCGGACGCCGCAGCGGTCGCAACGCTCCTGCGCGGCGCCGATCGCCGAACGGCAGAACCAGCAGTGGGCGACATGCGTTGCGCCGTTCACCGGTGCTGTCGCCGACGCCGTCGCGCCGCTGGCGCCTTCGCTCGTGTTGGCAACGCCCATGACCGTCATGAGACGGCCCTGCGAAGCTGGTCGGCGACGATCGCGCGCCCCATCGAGACCAGGAAGTCATCCGTCGACTGGAACCGGGGGGCAGCCACGGTCGGTCCAGCGGCGGCACCTGCGTAGGTGGCGTCGGGCCCTCCCGTCACGAAGATCACGACCCGCTCGTAGTACGTCCCGGTCCCGTCGGTGTACGGCCACTCCCACCAGAGGGCGGACCAGTCCGTGCCCTGCGAGGGGTTGTGGTAGTCGATCACCTGGCCGGTGACTCCACTTCCGACGTCGACGGAATAGGTTCCGTCGATGCGGTACCCATGGAAGCGGTAGCAGGCGTCGAGCCCGTAGGCGGCCAGCGTCCCGGGATCGGTCGTGTTGATCACGTCGAGGTAGATCGGGGCGCTGGACCGGAGGGGTGCGGAGCTGTCCGACGAGTAGAGCACCCGGTTCCACGTCGCCGCGCTACCGAAGAACTGCTGTGCCTGCGGGAAGGCGGACACGTACTGGGTCTGCCACCCGGGGAGCTGCGCGTTGAGGGCGTTCAGGGGGGCGATCCGCGCGCTTCCGAGCGCACCGGCAACGGCCGAGTAGCGCACCAGCGCGCCGTCGCTCACCCCGATGGCGACGGCACAGACGACGCCGACGGCCAGCGCGATCCGCACGCGCCGAACCGGCGATGGGATGGACAGGGCCGTGCCCGGCCGCCGGCTCGGGAGCGCCAGGCGGACCCCGAACCGTGGCGCAAGCGCCAGCATCGCGAACAGGACGACGTCGAAGAGGACGAGCCCAGCATACGGGTGAAGCACGTCCAGGGCTGCCGCCTGGCCCCAGGCGGCGCCGGCCGCCAGGATCCCCAGGATGCGCACGACGTTGAGCACCCAGACGAGCGCCAGGCCGACGCCGAGCCACGCCACGCGGCGCCGACGCGAGCCCTGGCCAAGGTCGACAAGGACGCCGCCGAGGAGGAGGTAGCCGACGAGCCCGTTCACGCCGGAGCACGCCGACCCGATGCTCACGGCGAACGACGAGGAGCCGGATCCCACGAAGAAGAGGGTGGGATCGCCCGGCGCCACGCTGGCGAATGGAAGGATCGTCGTGATCCTCGCGACGGCCGTCGCCGCCAGGTCGGCGAAGGCGCGCATGGCATCGCCAACGACGGGGATGTACGGGGCCGGCCATGCCAGGAACAGGAAGAGGATCGGGATCCGGACCGCCCATAGTCGCCGCGTTCCGAACAGGAGCGCCACGGTGCCGGCGACGAAGAACGGAAGACTGACCAGATCGAGTCGAGCGAGCCAGAACTCGGCCGACGTGGTCGGCATCAGCCAGAGAATCGACCCCGCCAGCGCGATCAGGGTCAGACCCACGATGTAGTCGAGCTGCCTGTCGTGGATCGGCAGCGGCGCCGCCGACCGCGACAGGCGGACCCACGCGATGACGAGCGCGAGGACCGGCACGAAGCCGAGGTACGCAAGCGGCGTCTGCAGCGTCAGCCCGCTGATGAGGCTCGTGAACGTGTAGTGGTACGCAAGTGCCACGAGCGCGATGAGGGCAAGGGCGCGCCACGGGAGCCTGCGCACGACAGCCGGCGCGGGGCCAGGGCGACGCAACCCGCCGGGGAGGACGCGAGGCATCGCGGAGCCTCCCCCGCCGATGGGGGTCACGGAGACGGAACCGGGTTGACTAGCTGGTCGTGATCGACGAGTCGTCGCTGCGGCGGCGCAGCAGGAACCAGCCCGCTCCCAGGCCTCCGGTGAGGATCAGAAGCGCCGCGGCGGGGACCTCGGGAACCTCGCCCGTGGGTCCGGGCGGGGCGACGGGCGGCGAATCGTCGTCCTCCTCGTCCTTCGGGTCCACGACGCGATCGAAGATCGAATCGAAGTGGCTGAACGTGGACTGGGCATTGCCCGGGGTCACGCCCGAGATGCTCACCGCATAGTCCACGAAGCCGCTGCTCGGATAGGTGAACTTGGCGGGACTACCTGCCGCCGAATTGCCGTGCCCCCGGCAGTCCGCGCCGCTGGCGACCGTGTAGGAGGTCGACGCCAGGACGACGCCACCCGAGGTGACCGTGAGCGTGTACGTCCCGCCGAATGAATCGGGCGCCGCATCGGACGGCTTGTGGACGCAGACGTAGTCGAAGAGGCTGACGGTCCCGGTGCCGAACAGGCGACCGGAAATCCCGCTTCCGCCGTACACGAGCGAGCCGCAGCCGCTCCCGGTGCACTCTCCCGTGGTCGTGTTGATGCTCTTGCCGGTCGTGTGGGCGGACGCAACCGCCGTAGAGAGGATGGAGAAGAGAAGAATCAGAACGGCAGCCGACAAGGGCCGCAGCCCCCGGATCGACATGGAGAAATGCCCCCCAGATGAAACGACGCGGATACCCGCGATGAATAGGACGTGTGGCCCCCATGGGAACGACGCTCAGGTGCCGGTTGTCCTCCTTTCACACGTGCGGTGGAACCCTGGTCGCTGCTGCGGGGATCGGCGGATGGATGAAGACGAACAGCCCGCGAATCCCCCCGGTCGGCGACCGAGGGCAAGTTACGGCATCTGGGCCCGTATTTCAAGTACTTTTGGCCCTATCCACCGACGCGATTCCGAATTGCAAGCTTTGTGGCGTCTTGGGCGGCAGCCGGCGCAAGCACCGGCTTCCGCGTCGTCTCGGCGAACCTGCATCGGCGTGGTCGCGCCCCAGGGCTGCGCGCGGCATCCGACGCCGTGCCCTCATGCATCCATGCGTACGGACGCATGAGTCATGACCTTCCGCATCCCCGGCCGGGACCTTTGGCCCTGTGGCGGGCGTGCCATTCGGAGCCTCATTGCGACAGTTCCGATGACCGGGCACTGTGGGTCACGGGCAACCGCTGACCGCACCCCGACGGCTCGCAGATGGGGTCACCGATGGCACGTCAGGACGGTCTGTACTCCGCGCTCCTCGCTCGTGGCATCACGAGACGCGACTTCCTGAAGTTCTCGGCGGCGATGAGCGCCGCTCTCGCCCTCCCCGCCTCCTACGCGCCGCGCGTGGCCGCGGCCGTTGCCGCCGCACCCCGGATCCCGGTCATCTGGCTGGAGGGCCAGGACTGTGCGGGCAACACCGAGGCCTTCCTGCGCGCCTCGCATCCGACCGTCGCGGAGCTGGTGCTCGACACCCTGTCGGTCGACTACCACGAGACGATCATGGCCGCCGCCGGCGCCCAGGCGGAGGCGGCCATGCGCGGGACCATGAGCACGTACCCGAACGGCTACATCGCGGTCGTCGAGGGGTCGGTGCCGGTCGCGGATGGCGGCGTCTACTGCACGATCGGCGGCAAGGCCTTCAGCGACACCGTGATCGAGGTGTGCCGCGGGGCACTCGTCACGATCGCGGTCGGGTCGTGCGCCTTCGACGGCGGGCTGCCGGGAGCGGCTGGCGGGCCGACCGGGGCGATCGGCGCGGGGCACGCGGTCCCCGGGGCGAAGGTCATCAACCTGCCCGGCTGCCCGATGAACGTCCAGAACCTCACCGCCACGATCGTCCACTTCCTCACGTTCAAGGCATGGCCGGCGACCGACGCGATGGGCCGCCCGCTGTTCGCCTATGGCCAGCTCATCCACGACCAGTGCGAGCGGCGCGCCCACTTCGAGCGGGGTGAGTACGTGACCGCGTGGGGCGACGAGGCCGCCCGAAGCGGCTGGTGCCTCTACCAGATGGGCTGCAAGGGCCCGGAGACGTACGCCAACTGCCCGAC
>JADGQK010000063.1 GCA_017881915.1 Chloroflexota bacterium
GGGAACGGGTCCCTCGCGAAGGCCGATCACGTTGCCGTCGGGGTCCTTGAACCAGGCACCTCGAGCTGGACCGACCTGGGCGATGAAGTTGGTCGTCTTCGGGGCCTCGTATTCCTCGAAGGAGACTCCGCGCGAAGTGAGGTCGCGGATGACGGCCTCGAGGTCGTCGACCTCGAAATGCACGACCGTCTGACCCACGTTCGGCTGCCCCTTCCGCACCCCGATCTGCGTCCCCTTCCCGGCTCCGAAGCGGCATGCGAACGGCGTCTCGTCGAGCAGCTTCAGGCCGAGCTGCTCCTGAAAGAATCGTTTCGATCGCTCAAGGTCGGTCACCGCAACCGTTGTGACCATCATCGAATCGACGAGCACGATCATCACCTCGTTCCGGAGCAGGGCGTGGCCCCGTGCATCCTAGCTCGCCGCCGACCACCGCCGCATTGATGTGCGCTCAGAACACCAAACCGGGGATTCACCCCCAGTTCCTGGCCGAATCGAGCCCAGTCAGGAGGGCCTGGCCGTGTGGCGGACCCAAACCTGCCCGGGTTCGTGCCGGGCTACTCATGCGCCAGGATGAAGCTCGAGTCGGATCATGCCTGGCAGCCTTCGCCCAGGCCGGGATTGGTCGGTTTGGTGTTCTGAGCGCACGCCCCGACGCGACGCCGCGCCCCACGCCGCCCATGGCCCGGGCGTCGACGGCGACGAAGATGCCGCGCCCGCGGCACCCACCGGCGGCCGGCGTCCAGCCCGGCGCCGCGCGCCCCGAATCCGGTCAGCTCCGCTCGATGACGCCATCCGGGGGCGGGTTCTCGTGGACCTTCTTCATGTCGCCGATCCGGCGGCCCAGCCGCTCACGGCCGGCGGCCAGCTCCCTGCCGAGGCTGCGAGACACCGTGATCCGGGGCCGAACCGGGTTGGGCTCGGAGCCAAAGGTCTGGATGAACTCGGCCAGCCAGGTCGCCCGGAACGCGTCGAGTCGCTCGTACAGGCTCGAATCGCCCGGAGCGCCGATCAGGATGAACTCGTCGCCGCCATCCCGAATGGCTCGCGAGGCCGGGATGCGGGCGAGGGCCCGACCGAACGCACCGATCACGTCGTCGCCCTTGGCCTGGCCGTTGTCGGTGTTGAAGCTTCCGAAGCCGGCCAGGTCGACGAAGGCGATGTCCCACTCCGCGCGGGCCAGGCCGGGCACCTCCTGGATGGACCGGGCCAGGTCCGCGAACCAGGCGTAGGTCGGCAGCTGGGTGCGCCGGTCGAGATCGAGCTTGAGCGCGCCCGGCCAGCGGAAGCGCTGGACGAACGGGCGGGTCGACCGATCGAGCCAGTCGATGACCGCGGCCGTCAGCCAGGGCACCTCGGGATCGAGCGCCCGCCACCAGCCTTCAGGTTCCTGGGCATGGGCAAACCAGCTCACCGTCCGATCCGGGTCGAAGTCGGGATCGAGTCCGAGCAGGAGGTCCGCCGCAGCGAGCGTCGTCAGGATGTCGGTCGGCTGTCCCGGGTCGCCCCAGCCGCCATCTGAGCGGATCTTGTCCGACACGTGATCGACCAGCTCGGGCACGAGCGACGGATAGATCCGGAGCTGCCACAGGACCGTGCCCAGCGCAGCGCTGGCCGAGACGAGCTGCTCGCCCTCGAACGGACCTTTGCCGATGACCGGCCCGGCCACCCGCCTGGCCATCGTCGCGTAGCGGTAGGCGATCGCGGTCGCCAGGAACCACAGGTCGTTGAGCGTGTGCGGGGCGCTGGTCAGCTGCCACAACGCGAAGAGGTCACGCCACGGATCGTCGGCCGCGACGTGGAGCGCGAAGCGGGCCTCCACCTGGGGCAGGAGCTCGCGCCGAATCGGCGCGGCTGCCTCGCCCTTCGGGTTCGCCGTCTCGGCCAACTCGGCCAGGAGCTCCAGGGTCTGGACCTGGGCGATCGGCTCGACCAGCCAGCGGGCGTAGCCACCCGGGTCGGATGCCAGCCGCTCGGCGTCGCGCGGCCGCCAGTGGACCGCTGGCCGCGAGACCCGCGCGTAGAGCGGCGAACCGGGCCCGCCATGCTCAGGGAACGTCCAGGGCAGCCCGCGATCGGCCCCACTCGACTGGCTGGAACGGCGATCGTAGGCCGCCAGGAGCTGGCTGGCCCGGACGCGTTCGTTGCGGCTCCGGGCGAACCGCAGGGCAGCGGCGATGATCGGATCGGCCAGCTCCTGGGGCCCGATCCGCTGGCTCAGCTCCAGCAGCGCCGCCGTGCCCAGGGCGATGGCGTCGCGGCCGGGATTACCGGTCAGGTGGACCCGTGGCGTCACGCTGGTCGGCGCGCTGATCGCATCGGCGACCGGCGTGGCGGCCGCGCCCGGCGCCGGGCCGGCGAGCGGCTTCGCGGCAACAGGATCGGGCTCGAACGGACCGGGGTCAACCGGGCTCTGGACGCCGGGCCAGACGCCGTCAACCGGCGGTCGGATCGCTCGGTCATGCCGGCGCGATCGCCGCGGCGCCGGCGGTTCCCCCCAGACCTTCATTTCGAGATGCTCGGGACGCGCGCTGACGAGGGGATGGAGATTCCTCCGAACCGAACATGACACTGGCTTGCGGTCGCGCTGAGTGTCCGGCCCGGCACCGACCGGGGAAATGGGTCGAAAGTACCGAGCGGGCGCATGCCGCTGCAGTCTGCCTCGAGAGGGGCCAAGATGGACGGCATGCTCCAGCAACCCAACCCACACGCCGCGCTCGGGACGGAGCCAATCCACACGATCGGCAAGGATGAGCTGAAGGCGAAGCTCGATCGGGGCGACGACTTCCGGCTGGTGATGGCCCTCAACAGCTGGGCGTTCGAAGCCAAGCACATTCCGGGCTCGGTCCATTTTGATACGCCCGAGGAGCTCTACGCGGCGCTCCCGCCGGACGACGAGATCGTGGTCTACTGCTCGAACGTCGACTGCCTGTCGAGCGTGGCGATGTACCGCGATCTCGTCCGGCGCGGCTATGGCAACGTGCGCCGCTACTCCGGCGGCCTGCTCGAGTGGGAGGACGCCGGGCTTCCGCTGGAGGGCTCGTTCGGATGATCGAGGAGCACGCGGCCGCGCCGGACCTGCCGACGGATCTGCCGGGGCCGGCCGCCGATCACCCCTACCTGGCCGAGCTCGACGCAGAGCGCCACGGCTGGTACGAGCTGGCCGAGCTGGTCCGGGCGCTGACGCCCGAGGAGTGCCTGGCGCCCGGCTACTACCGCGATCCGGACTGGACGGTGCGCGACGTCGTGGCCCATCTCGGGACCTGGCTGGCCGAAGCGCAGGTCCAGTTCCAGCGGATGCAGGCGGGCACCTACGAGGGCCATGACGTCGACATCAACGCGCTCAACGCGGTCTTCAGCGCGGCGATGCGCGATCAGCCCTGGGGCGTCGTGTGGGTCCAGGCCAATTCCGCTCGATCGATGCTGGTCCAGGACTGGCACGAGCTGCAGCAGCCCACCGACGAGGCCGCCTGGTGGATCCGCAAGTCGGGCGTCGACCACTATGCCGAGCACCTCGGACGGCTCCGCGAATGGGTGGCCGAGCTGACCCGCCGGCGCGGATCGGGCGAAGCCTGATCACGACCAGGAATGGCCGTCCCGCCGGCGATTGCCGAAGACGCCGCCGCCGTAGGTGCCCGCGTCGACCAGCACGGCGACCACGATGACGATCGGCGCCAGACCGCCCAGTCCGGTCGGAGCGAAGAAGACGTAGGCCAGCGTGGTCCAGGGCAGGAACACGAAGCCGAGCACCGGCACGATCAGGTTGTCGAAGACGTCGCCCCAGCGGGCCGAGTCGAGCAGCCACCACAGGACGATGGCCAGCCGCGGACTGATGATCCCGGCGAAGGCGGCCAGGCAGCAACACACGAGCGGTCTCCTGGCCTAGGAGGCGGCCAGGCTGCGCAGGGCCACGGCCACGTAGGTCGCCGTACCGATGGCCATGGCCGGCTCGTCGAAGATCACCCTGTTCGAGTGGTTCACCGGAGCCGTCGCCGGATCCTGGTCGGCCGGCCGCGCGCCGACGAAGGCCATCGCCCCGGGAACCTGCTGGAGGACGTACGAGAAATCCTCGGCGCCCATGACCGGCTCCTCGACCGGCGGCACGCGTTCCTCGCCGAGCAGTTCGACGGCCGTGGCCCGGACGAGCTCCGAGAAGGCCGGATCATTGATCGTCACCGGATAGCCCGGAATGACCTCGACCTCCGCCGTCGCTCCGTACGCTCCGGCGATTCCCTGGGCAAGCCGCCGGATTCCTTCGTGGACGAGCGTTCGGGTCTTCTCCGAGAACGTCCGGATCGTGCCGTCGAGGAAGGCCGACTCGGGAATGATGTTGTTGGTCGTGCCGGCCGTCAGGTGAGCGATCGTGATCACGGCCGGGTCGAACACGTTGACCTGGCGGGTGACCATCGTCTGCAGCGCGATCACGAGCTCGGCGGCGATCGTGACGGGGTCGAGCGCTGTGGAGGGCTGCGAGGCATGGCCGCCTCGTCCCCGGACCTCGATCGTGAGGAAGTCCGCGGCGGCCATCATCGGACCGGGCCGGATGTTGATCGTGGATGTTGGGTAGTTGGTCGAGATATGGAGGGCAAAGGCGCTGCCCGGTCGAGGCTCGCCGGCCGCTCCGAGAAGACCTTCCTCGAGCATGACCCGCGCGCCGTGGAAGCCTTCCTCGCCGGGCTGGAACATGAGCAGGACACGGCCGCCGAAGCTGGCCCGACGCTCGACCAGCAGATGCGCCGCGCCGAGGAGCATCGCGACATGGGTGTCGTGACCGCAGGCGTGCATCACGCCGTCGACCTCCGAGCTGAACTCCAGCCCGGTTTCCTCGGTCAACGGCAGGGCATCCATGTCGCCTCGCAGGAGGACGGTCGGGCCCGGACCTGAGCCCTCGATGACGGCCGTGACCGACGTGGTCTCTCGACCGAGCTGAGGAGTCAGGCCGAGCTTCTCGAGCTCTTCGACGACGAGCGCCTGGGTCCCGGGCAGGCTGAGGCCCCGCTCAGGCTGGCGATGGAGGCGACGTCGGATCGCCACGATCTCGGGCAACAGGGCCTCGGCGGCGGGCAGGAGTGATCGGATCTCGGGTGTCGTCATCCTCACAGGATGGCACGATCCGGCCCTGGCCAGGTGCCACTCCTGGCGACGGCCCGCGCCGGGGCCACGGCGCGACCCTGGCGCGATCGTGGCACCGAAACAGGCCGTTTGGGTGGCCGGGTGTCGACCTTCGGCCCTTGGGTGGATGCTCCGGCCGGGTCAGGCTCGGGCCAGCCCAACGTGGCTCTTCGTCATCGGGCATTTGCCCACCGGCGGGACCCGGTCCGCAGCGACTCAAGCGCACGGAGGTTCTTGACATGAAGGTACTCGTGACCGCCGCGTCGAAGCACGGATCCACCCTAGAGATCGCTTCCGCTATTGAGAAGGTCCTGATCGGCGCCGGGCTCGAAACGGCCGTCGTCCTCCCCGAGAAGGTCACCGAGCTGGCCGGCTACGACGCGGTCATCCTCGGGAGCGCCGTGTACGCCGGCCACTGGCTCGAACCGGCCAAGCAGTTCGTCTCACGCAACCTCGCCGCGCTCCTCGCCCGTCCCGTTTGGCTGTACTCGAGCGGCCCGATCGGCGACTCGGGCAAGCCGATCGAGGAGCCGCCGGATGTCGCCCGGATTCGCGACGCCACCGGCGCTCGAGAGCACCGCGTGTTCTCGGGCAGACTGGCGCGGCGCGACCTTGGTCGCGGCGAGAAGGCGATCATGGCGGTCCTCCGGGTGCCCGAAGGCGATTTCCGGTCGTGGACCGAGATCGAAGCCTGGGCCATGACGATTGCCCGCACGCTCCAGGCGGAGCAGGCAGCCAGGCAGACGCTGGTGGCCGCCCGCTGATCAGCGGGTCGAGGCCGGGTTCGGGCCCGTTTCGGCCCGCCGAGGGCCGGTCACAGCCACTCCGGGCGCGGTTCGGGCCGCCGTTCTGGCGCTCCGGGCGCCGTTGGGGCGCCGTTCTGCCGCTCCGGGCGCGGTTCGGGCCGCCGTTCTGCCGCTCCGAGCGCCGTTCGGGGCGCCGTTCAAGGCCGTTGAGGGGCCGTTGAGGCGAGACGAAGCCCCTGTACGGCCCCTGCAGGGCCCGTTTACGGCCCGCTTACGGCCCTTCAGAGCCCGTGAAAGGTCAACTAAGGTCCGCCGTATACATGGGGTGACTAGCAAGCAGGTTCGCGGCGTTCTTCGGGAAGCGGGCGGGACCGACGAGCCGAATTCGTGCGTGGGCGAGCATCGTTGGGCCCCAAATCTGCCCCAAGAGGGCGGCGGGGCGACCACAAACGTGTTTGCTAGTCACCCGAGGTATATGGCGACGGGTAGCGGCACGATCCGGCGGCATGGCACGGCCGAGCGGCATGGCACGGCCGAGCGGTAGCGGCGCTAGCGGGTCAGGGTGACCTTGCTCAGGCCGGATGGCGCATCCGGACTCAGGCCGAGCCGGACCGCGACGGCCTCGGCGAGCAGTTGGCCGGGCAGGATCAGGGCGAGCGGCGTAAGGCACTCCGGCAGCTCGGCCAGCGCGTCGATCGCCAGCGCGTCCGGGGCACCGGCCACCTCCACGCCGCCGATGATCCACGGACTCGCGCCGCGTGCCCGCGCTTTCGCCGCCGCGGGATCGATCGCCGCACCCATCGGCCCATCCGGGCGGAAGACCACGGTCGGGAAGCCGGCGCTGGCGAGTGCAATCGGGCCGTGCTCCAGGTCGGCGCTCGAGTAGCCCTCGGCGAAGATCCGGCCCGTCTCCTTCATCTTGAGGGCGGTCTCCAGGGCTGTGGCCAGGTTGAAGCCGCGGGACACGACGAGCGCTCGGCCGGCGACGGCGACTGCCTCGACGAGCTCGAGCCCGCGGCCGTGGCCGGCGCCGGCAAACCATGCCGAGGCTGCCTCGAGTGTCCGTCCCAGGACGGCCGGGACCCGGGGCAGGGCGGCGGCCAGGTCCGAGTCCGGCACGAGCGCGGCGACGATCCCGGCCAGGGCGGCCAGCTCGGCGACGTAGCTCTTGGTGGCCGCCACGGCCCGTTCCTCGCCGGCGCGACAAGCCACCGTGTGGGCCGCGGCGAGCTCCAGCGGCGAGCCGGCCACGTTGGTCACCGCCACGGTCAGTGCCCCACCCCGGCGGGCCGCCTCGACGACGGCGGTGAGATCCGGGCTGCGCCCCGACTGCGACACCGCCAGGACGAGCCCGTCGCTCCAATCGGTGGGCGCGTGATAGATCGTCGTGACCGACGGCGAGGCGAGGCCGACCGGCCAGCCGAGCTGGGTCTCGATCAGGTAGCGGGCATAGATTGCGGCGTGGTCCGAGGTGCCTCGGGCGACGATCGAGACCCACCGCGGCCGAGCGCGCCGGACGGCCTCCGCCACCGCTTCGAGCGCGGCCCCGGTCGCGTCGAGCTGCTCCTGGACCACCCCTGGGATCTGCCGGATCTCGTCGCCCATGATCGTCATCGTTGCGTGCCTGCCCGGACGATCGCCTCGTCCACGAGGGTCGCCCGGAGGCGGGTCGCCCGGAGGCGGGCCGCCGCCAGCCCGTCCAGGCCGAGCGCATCGAGCCCGAGCAGGGCCGCGCCCACGACCGGCGGCACGTCCAGCCGGCGGATCTCGGCCCGTGGTGCCGCCGCGGCCAGCCCCACCCTGATCCGGGCATGGAAGGACGCATCGCTCGTCCGGAAGATCCCACCGGCCAGGACGACCGGGACGGCCGCCCGGAGCGCCCGCGCCTGGCGCAAGGCTGCCACGGCCATGACCACCACCTCGTCCGCCTGCTGGTCAATGATGAAGCGGGCCACCGCGTCGCCCTCCCCGGCAGCCTCGAACACCAGCGGGGCGAGGTCCCGGATCGCGTTCGAGCTCAGCCGGCCGCGATACAGGGCCAAGGTTACATCGAGGGGCCGGGCGAGGCCAAGTCGCTCGGGCACGAGCCGCTCGAGACTCGTCCGTGGGCCGCGTCCATCGCGACCCCGGATCGCCGCCGCCCCGTGCCGCCCTCGCCGCCGACCCGTGTTCTCAGAACAACAAGACCCGGTTCGCGCACGCCTCCAGGGCGTTTCGCCCGATCCGAGACGGCGGCATTAGCCGTCAGCGACTGATTCGCCCGTTCCGTCGGCCAGCCACCAGGCTCTTGCAGCCCGTTTGTTGTTCTGGAAACACCGGCGTGCGCCGCCGGTGCCGCAATGAGCTCAGTTAGGGCAAGGCCGGCACCGGCCAGGGATCAACCCGGCCCACGATCTGCCAATGACCGTTGGCCGGCAGGAATGCGCAGAACTCATTGGGTGCACAGGGTGTCTGATAGACCGCCGTCACGAGGAATGTCGCCAGCTCCGGCTCGGACAGGTGCAGGGCCGAGGAGGACGGGTCGGCCGGCGAGGCCGGACCCGGCGCGAAGTCCTGGTAGGCGCCGTTCTGGACCTGGACGCTGGTCGGCGGGATCGTGAACGAGTCGCTCGTCTCGGGCTGGATGTCCGTATCGCTCAGGATCGCGGTCTCGCCGCAGCCCCATTGGGGTCCGGGCGACGGCGACGCAGCCGCTTTCGGACACGGCAACGGGTCGAGCCGTCCGGTGATCCAGCCCTCGACGAGTCGCGAGCCGACCCGGCTCCCTGTCTCGGCAGCAAGAAGCTGGCTGGGAAGGAACGCGCCGCCTGCGAAAGCGACCGCCACTGGACCTTCGTACTCGAGCGTCCGCGTGTCGACCATCCTGGCGGCGAAGGTACCGACATATGGCAGGCGACTCGGAAGGGGGACTCCGGCAGACGGCTCAACCTCGAGAATCGGGATCGATCCTGTGAGGACAGCCGGAGACCTTCGTGGTGCGGGTGATGAGCCGGACGGATTACCCAAGTTCTCCGTGTGATCGATGTCGATCGTGCCCGTGATCACGAGCTGTCGGCCCAGGAGCGCATTCGAGTTCGGCAAGAGGATCGAGTTGAGCTGGTCGGCGGTGAGCGGCAGGACGGGCTGGCCCGCCTCCCACTGATTCGGCGGCGCGACATCGGCCGGCAGCGGATCGATGCGCGACGAGATCGCCCAGTGGTAGCCGCCAAGGTCGATGCCGCAGGACGCGCCCTCTGGGCAGGTCGACACGTACGTTTGCTGGACGAGGAACGTAGCCTCTTCGGGCCGCGTCTGGATCCCGATCGTCAGCGGCGAGGGCGCGAACCCCTCGTACGCGCCGTTCTGGACAACGACCGACCCTGTGCCGCCGTCAACCGAGAAGCCGCCCGACGTGACCTGGACCGGTTGCCTCGAGTCGTCGCTGATCAGTGCCGGGAGTCCTCCGCACGTGTACTGCGGCCCAGCGGTTGAAGCCGGCGCTGGAACCGACGGACACGACGGAGTGACGCCGAGTCCAGCGATCCAGCCATGGACGAGCCAGTAGCCGTCCTCGACCCCCGATCCGGCGTTCGATGGATCGGGCAGCTGGCTCGGCAGGAACGCGCTGCCGTGGGGAGAGATCTCCACGCGACCCTGGTATTGAAGCGTGCCGCCGTCGACCAGGACGGCCGCGAACGGTCCGGTCAACGAGGGTCCTGTGCCGTTCCAAGGGCCTGGACCGGCGGTAGCCGAAGGCACGAGAGTCACGTCGGGATTCGAGCCAACGAGGTATGCCCTTGGGCCGGTGCACCTGCCCCCAAGACCCGTGGTGCAGATCGAACCGACACCGGCGATGGTTCCGTCGATCACCAGCAGATGTCCGGTCACAGCGGCCGGGTTCGCGCTCCTCAAGGTGTTCAGTTGGGCGACGGACAACACAACGCTGGCATCAGGGCCGCTCGACGCCGGCGTCAACGCCGCGGGCGGAGAGGCGCTCGCGGTCGAGGTTCCGTGATCAAACGACCGTGACGCCAATCCGATCGCGACCAGGATCACGATGAGACCAACGATGCCCGTGGCGATCGCTCGCGAGCCCTGGAACGGCTGGAATGCCAGGGTTCCGCCCCGTCGCTGGCGTGTCGTAGCTGCTTCGGTTCGAACCGAGGCGAGCAGCCCGTCTGTCCCGGCTCGCCTGGATCGAGCCTCGAGCAGCTCACGCACCGCCTCGTCGCTCAGGTCCGGCCTGCCGTTCATCGCCATTCCCGCTCGAGGGCTTTCTGGAGAGCCCGGCGGGCAGTGAACAGGCGCGACTTCGCCGTTCCCTCCGGGATCCCGAGGATGGCCGCGATCTCGGCGAGCGGTCGGTCTTCGAGGTGATGCATGACCAGGACGGCTCGCTGGTCCGCATCGAGCCGTTCGAAGGCGCGGTTGAGGGCGTCCTCGTGACCGAGCGACTCGGCACGGCCGCTGACACCCGGGAGGCTGGGGCCGCCGGCACCCTCGGGTAGGAGGGCGATCTCGCGGACTCGGACCCGGACGCGCCGCTTGAGCGCATGGCGGCAGGCGTTCACGAGGATCCGGGCGGCCCAGGCGTCGAAACGCTCGGGCTCGCGCAGGGTCGGCAGCTCGCGCCAGATCGAGATCAACGCCTCCTGCACCGCGTCATGCGCCTCCGTTTCGTCGCCCAGGATCGCCGACGCCGTCCGGGTCATCGCCTCGAGGCGCGCACCGGCCAACGCCGTGAAGGCGTCCAGGTCGCCATGTCGGGCTCGACCGACGAGATCCAGCTCCGTCACCCTGCGCTCGGCGCCTCCCTACCCCATATGAGTGCGCTCGCGGCCCGCTGGTTCACGCTATCTGGCGAGCGTCGGGACCTCATCGGCCGTCCACAGCCGCTCACGAACGAGCTCGACGAGCTGCAGCTCTCGGCCGAGGGCCTCGCCGAGCGCCAGGATCACCTCGTCGGGACGTCCGGACGGGCCGTCCGAGGAGGTCCGCAGGGCCATCCGCATGACGGCCAGGCCGCCCGACCCGGAGGCGCCTGAGGCCGTGCCCACCTCCAGCTCGAGGATCAGCGGCCTGAGGTCGTAGGTGACTCGCCGCTCCGTGCCTTTGGCCCGGTTCCGCTCCAGCCGATCGGCCGCCAGCAGCTCACGGGCTGCCGCCGCCAGTTCGATCGGGGTGGCGCCAGCAACGGTCGCCCGATGGCTCATCGCGTTGAGCGCGGCGGTGATCGACGGCGCCGCGAGCCAGACGTCGTACAGGTCGACGATCTCGATTCCAGCCGGCAGGGCCGCCGCAATCGCTGCCCGGAGGCGTGGCAGCGGCCAGCGTTCGGCCAGGACCAGGTCGGCCAGGTCGTGCTCGGCTGCCCGCCCCGGCGGCAGTGGCGCAGCAAACGTCAGCCGCGGACGAGGCGTGGCAGCGGCGCTCATCACCACCGGGATCCCGGCCGCAGCAAGGCTTTCTTCCCAAACCCGGGCGATCTCGGGCGGCCCGAGGTCGAGGGCCGGCGAGCCGCGCCGGAATGCAATGCGCCAGCGCTGGACCGCTTCGACCATGCTGCTAGTCTGGCGGTCCGTGGCACCCACCGCTCAGACTCGCATCGCCCGCCCATGACCGATCAGCTGGACCTGTACAAGCTCCTCCAGGTCGACTCCGAGGCCGACCCAGAGGTGATCCAGGCCGCCTATCGCCGGCTCGCCCAGAAGTTTCACCCGGACCTCGCGACCGCACCCGACGCCGCCGAGCGGATGGTCGCGATCAACGGAGCGTGGGAGGTCCTTGGCGACCCGGCCCGGCGTGCCGCCTACGACCTGCAACGCGAGCAGGCTCGGGCCGTAGCACAGCCGCCGGCCCAGGCCGCGCCCCGCCAGCCCGCGGCACCTCGCCGTCCGGCGGCCGGTGCCGGCATGCCGCCGTCCGAGCCGGTCAGCAGCAACTGGACGTCCGGCCGTTCCAACGTGGGCGGCGGCTACGACGAACGATCGATGCGCCGGCCCGATGGCGAAGGGGCTGCCGGCAGGCCGCCTGGCCAGCCGTCCGGCAGCGTCGTGAACTTCGGTCGGTATTCCGGCTGGTCGCTGGGCGAGATCGCCCGCAAGGACCTCGAGTACCTCGAGTGGCTCGACCGGATGACGATCGGCCGACCGTATCGCGATGAGATCGACGCGATCCTGCGCCGGACTGGGCGACGCCGTTCAGCCGCCCGCGACGACCGGCCCGGCCTCTTCCGTCGCCGCTGAGTGCCGGCTCAGCCGCTTCCGTCGCCGCTGAGTGCCGGCCGAGCCGCTGAGCACCCGCTTCGCCGCGCCGATGACGGGACGATCAGCCCGGAGCTGGGCGCCGAATCACCACTCCGCCCGGGATTGGCGGATGTTGATGCTTTGCAGAATTCCCAGCCCGACCGCCAGGCTGATCAGCGACGCACCGCCCCGGGTGATGAATGGCAGCGGGATCCCCGTGACCGGCATGAGCCCGATCACCATGCCCACGTTCACGACCAGCTGGAACACCAGCAACGAGCCGATCCCGGCGGCGAAGACCGTGCCGAACCGGTCCTGCGATCGGTAGCCGGCCATCAGGACCCGCCAGAGCAGGACGAGGAACAGGACGAAGACGAGCACCGCGCCGATGAAACCGAGCTCCTCGGCCAGCCGGGCGAACGCGAAGTCGGTGTCGCCCACCGGCAGGAAGGCGAGCGCATCCTGGGTACCGTTCGTCAGGCCCCTGCCGAACAGGCCGCCCGCGCTGACGGCGATCTGCGACTGGGTCAGCTGGTAGCCGGCACCCTGCGGGTCGCTGGCCGGGTTGAGGAAGCTCAGCAGGCGCTGCTTCTGGTAGTCGCGCAGGATGTAGTTCCAGGCGATCGGGACCATCGCGATCACGAGCCCGGCCAGCGCACCGAGCCATTTCATGCTGGCTCCCGACAGGAACAGCATCCCGGCCAGGATCCCGGCCAGGACGAGTGACGTCCCCAGGTCCGGCTGGAGCATCACGAGCACCCACGTCGGGACCATCAGGATGCAGGCACCCAGGATCACCCGGAGCGAGCCGAGCCGGTCGTGGCGCTCGGCCAGGTAGTTGGCCAGGACCACGATCATCAGGATCTTGGCGAGCTCGCTGAACTGGAACTGGAGCGGTCCGATCGCGATCCAGCGGGCAGCCCCGCCGATCCCGGTCCCGATGACCAGGCTCAGGGCGAGCAGGCCGAGATTCACGAAGTAGATCGGCCAGGCAAACGTCTTGAGCCACTTGTAGTCGAAGAACGTGGCCGCCATGAACACGATCACGGCGATCCCCGACCACATCAGCCCGCGCAGGAAGTTCGAGCTCGGGTCGAGCGGGTTCACCCCGGTCACGACGGTGCTGCTGTAGGACATCGCCAGGCCCAGCCCGGCCAGCAGCAGGGCGTAGATCGCCAGCTGGATGTCGTATGCGCGCCAGTAGGCCCCGACCGCCGTGGTCGCCCAATCCTGGACCTTGGCCGGCTCGGCCTTGAGCACGCCCATCAGTGACGCCCTCGCGTCATGCGTCGAGCTCGCGTGCTGGAGCGGCCATCAATTGCCACCGTAGAAGTCGCCGATCTTCATCAGGTTGAACATCCGCAGGTCGTGCTTCGCGCCGAAGTGGATCTGCAGGAAGTACTTGACCATCTCCGTCGCCGAGTTGCCCACGGTGTTGGCGTCCTCGTTGAAGCCGACGACCGCAAGCTGCGAGTCCGGTTTCGAGACGTCGCCGTGGAGCGGCACGAATGCCACAAACCAGTTGTGGTACGGCAAGCGGCCCTGGGCATCCTTGACGCCGAACTCCGCCGTGCCGGTCTTGCCGGCCACCACGAACGGCTCGTTGCGCAGGTTCCAGGTGTGGCCGCTGGTGACGACCATCCGGGCAGCCCGGCGCATCGTGGTGAAGACGCTCGCCGGCGCGGCAATCTTGTGGAGCACGATCGGGTGGAACGGCCGGACGACGCTGCCGTCCGGCCCGGTGATCTGGCGCACGATCTGGGGCTGGTAAAGCGTGCCGCCATTGGCCAGCGCCGCGTACGCGTTGAGGAGCTGCAGCGGGGTAGAGGTGTCGAAGCCCTGGCCGATCCCGGCCTGGACGGCCTCGCCGGGCAGGATCGCCTGGCCGAAGGTGTCCTGCTTCCATTTCTCATCAGGGACGATCCCGGCGACTTCGCCGGGCAGGTCGATCCCGGTTGGCGCCCCGAAGCCGAACTGGCGGGCCCAGTAGGCCAGGCGCTGGATCCCGAGCATCTGGGCGACCTGGTAGAAGAACGTGTCGCTCGAATGGGCGAACCCGCTCACGATATTGATCGCTCCGAAGCCCCGCTTGTTCCAGTCCCAGTACTTGTCGCGCCCGATCTGGATATACGGATGGGTCTGGACGAGGGTGGTCGGGGTCAGCTTCTTGTCGGCCAGCGCGCCCGATCCGGTGACCAGCTTGTAGGTGGAGCCTTCGGGGAACTGCATCCCGACCGCATGGTTGATCAGCGGCTTGTCGGGGTTGTTCAGGAGTGCCTGGAACTGGGCGTTGCTGATCCCCTGGGCGAATTGGTTGTCGTCGTAGGTTGGCGTGCTGACCATGGCCAGGATCTCGCCGGTCTGGGGATTGATCGCGATGAAGACCGCCGACTTGAGCTTGGACGCCTTCATCGCCCAGTTGACCGCCGTCTGGGCCTGCTGCTGCATCTTCGTGTCGAGGGTCAGCGTCAGCGAATCACCAGCCACCGGCTGGCTGTCCGTCGACAGGACCTGGATCTGCCGGCCGGTCGCATCTCGCTGGATCGTCTCCATGCCGTACGAACCGCGGAGCTGCGTCTCGTACTGGTCCTCCACGCCGGCTCGCCCGATCAGGTCGTCGGGCTGGTAGCCCGCCGACTTGAGCTGCTTGAGCGTGGCGGCGTCGATCGCACCGGTGTACCCGAGCACCTCGCTGAAGAGCGGCCCCTCGGTGTAATGACGCAGGGCGTCGACCGAGACCTCAACCCCGGGCAGGGCCAGGTGCTCCTCGGCGATCAGGTTGGCAGTTGCGACCGGGACACCCTGGGCGATGCGGACCAGGTCGAAGTTCGAGCCCGGGTTGCCGTCGATCGCGGTATTGATGTCGGCCGGGTCCATCTTCAACAGCGAGCTGAGCTGGGCAACGACCATGGCCCGCTGCGAGAACGGCAGGTCCGACGGCCGGATCTTCACGCTGTAGCTGGGCAGGTTGGCCACGAGAAGCAGCCCGTTGCGGTCGTAGATCAGGCCGCGGGTGGAGGGGATCGCCTGCTGGAAGGTGCTGTTGCTGACAGCCAGCTGCTGGTAGGTCTGGCCGCTGACGAGCTGGAGGTAGACCATCCGGGCCGTCAGCCCGCTGACCGCCACGAGCAGCGCGATCCCGAAGACGATGAACCGGACGAGCTGGCGCTCACGCCCGGGCCGCTCATCGACGATCCCCGGGGCTACCACGCGACCCGCTCACGCTCGGCGAAACGCTTGTGCAGCGCGACCGCGAGCGGTGCCAGGACGACCGCGATCGCCGTTGAGTAGAGCGCACCGGGCAGGATCAGCTGGATCGGATCGCCCACGTCGAGCTTGCCCCGCAATGCCGTGTACATCCCCAGGAAGAGCAGGTCCGTCACGAAGCTCAGGACGAAGATCAGCACGATCTGCGTGACGATCCGGCCGCGCGGGATCACCCGCCCGATCAGGGCGGCGATGCCGGTCGAGACGAGCAGCGTGAAGGCCGTCAGGCCGATTGGTCGCGGGGCCAGGAGATCGATCATCAAACCGCCGACGAATGCGAGCGTCATCCCCGCTTCGATGCTCCAGGTGAACGTGGCGATGACGGCGACCACGAGCACAAGATCGGGATAGGCCCCGGCGATGCCGAGGTACGGGACGATGGTCAGCTGCAGGACCGCAGCCACCACGGCGCCCACCGCGGCGAGTGTCAGACTCATCTGGCGCGATCCTCGGCGAGGTGCC
>JADGQK010000127.1 GCA_017881915.1 Chloroflexota bacterium
CTGCTGCTCGGAAGCTGCTTCCGTTGCCGGCCGACTGCGCCGGCGATTCGTGACGCGGGCTGGTGTGCTGGTTCGCGCTTCGGCCTGCTCGGCAACCCGGGCCAGGATCCAGGCGAGGTCCGCCAGCCGGTTCAAATACGGTAGCAGGTGCTCGCCGTGAAGTAATCCCTGGGCCTGGAGTGTCACCGCCCGGCGCTCGGCCCGGCGGATGACCGTGCGGGCCAGCTCAAGCGCGGCGCTCGTCCGGGTCTCGCCCGGCACGACGAACTCGCGGGGCATCTCGATCCGGCCCTCGAGCTCGACGACGAGCGCGGTCAGATCGTCGACCATCGCGGCCGAGACCCGGGTCCGGCCATCCTCGAGGCGATCGGCCGCGTCGGGCGTCGTGGCCAGCTCGGCGCCGACCACGAACAGCTCGCGCTGGAGTCGCAGGATCAGCTCGGCGACAGAGGCAAGGCCCGGGTTCAGGGTGCCGTACTGGCTCTTGAGGCCGAGCTCGGCGCGGGCCAGCCCAAACGCTGCGACCGCCTCGTCTACCGTGCCATAGGCCTCGGTGCGGGCGTCGTCCTTGCGGATCCTGGGGCCGCCGTACAGCAGGCCCGTCGTCCCGTCGTCACCCCGTCCCGTGCTGACGGACGAGTCGATCCGCTTCATCGTGGGCGGCGACTCACCACATCAGCCCCGCGTCCCTGGGATCCCAGCGTTCGGCGAGCAGGGTCACCTTGACGTCGTGGTCGACGACCGTTTCGGCCTGTTCCTTGACCTGCTGGATCATCGAGCCGGCGTACGGGCAGAAGGGCGTCGTCAGGATCATCTTGATCTCGGTCGAATCGGGGCCGAGCAAGATCTGGCGGATGAGGGCCAGCTCGACCACGTTCATCCCGATCTCGGGGTCGACCACGGCGCGCAACGCGTCGAGGATCGCGAGTTCAGTGGCCCGCCGCTCGGCATCGAAGGGAACGGCCGTCGCGGGAGCACTGCTGGTGGTCGTTGGTCCGTCAGTCATGACGAAATCCTACCAGATGACTCGGAAATGCCAACGGCCGATCAGGCCAGCAGCCCGGGACTCTTGACCACCACCCCCGGCAGGCGCAGGTGTTCCGGCAGGATCTCCGCCTCGGCCTGGCTGTAGCCGGGTCCGGCCAGTGAGCCATCCGGCTCGAAGAAGGCGCCGTAGCGCCCGCGATGCTCGGCAGCGAAGGCGTAGGCGCTGGCGATGCCCATCGCCCGCAGCTCCGGGTGTTCGGCCAGGAGCCGGGTCAGGTCGTAGCCGTTGCGGCGCAGCTCGAGCAACTGGCGCACCGTCAGGCGGCTGCCGTAGCAGAACGGCTCGCCGTTCATTACCAGCGGGTCCGTCTTGACCCACTTGACGGTCATTGCTCAGGCGCCCTTATACAGGAGCTGGAGGATCCTGTTGCGCTTGCGGGCGTCCCCGGCAATCCGGCGCTGCCAGCGGAAGCGCTCGATCGCCGTGTCGAGGGCGGCGTCGACCGGCGCCCGCTCGGCTGGTGCCAGGACGGCCCGGCTGGCCTCGCGCAGGCCCTCGCACAGGGCGATCACGTTGTCCATCGGCACGCGCCGGCGGCGGTAGATGACCGAGGCCTGCTCGGCCCACGAGTGGATCGCCGCGACGCTGCCCGTGGCGACCGAATCGGCGACCTCGTCGATCAGGATCCCCGTGTCGCGCAGGAGCAGCCGGATGCCGGTCTCGTCGTTGTGGATGGTGATCGTGGGATCGAGAGCGAGCGCTATCTCGAGGGTGCGCGAGCCGAGGCGCTCGCGAGCGGCCCGCAGGCGCGCGGCCGCGGCCGGCAGTCCGGCGTTGGGATCGAGGGGCGGCAGGCCCAGGGCTGGATGGCTCACGGCAACAGAGTCTAGCGCAGCGTCCGGGCTCAACGTCTGGTCCCGCTTTTCGACCGCCCTGGCCCGTTATCCTGCGCACAAGGAGGTGATATGACCGATCCACTCGTGCCCGGCGGAGCGGGACTGCCCGACCCGTCATTCGACACGGCCGAAGCGGGCCAACCCCAGCCCACCGATCCGATCCCCGGCCAGATGCCCGCTCAACCCGAGGCGATGGCCGACGCCACGTCCCCCTGGCCGGTCACCGACACGCCCGCGCAGCCGGGTCCGGCTCCGATCGAGGGCGGCGCCGGGTTCGGCATGCCGCCCGGCCCGGGCTTCGGAACCCCGCCGGCCGGCTGGACGCCAGGCCCGGCCTTGACTCCAACGACCGGGCGACGCGGCCCACGGAAACGCCTGCTCATCGTCGCGGCCGTGGTCGTGGCCGTCGCGATCGGCCTGTACGTCTTCAAGGACAGCCTGACCGGCGCGCCGGGCGACCTCAAAGTCGGTGACTGCTTCGACGTCCCGACCGTGGCCGCGGAGGCCGATGTGGTCAGCTCCGTTCAGCACCATCCGTGCACCGAGAGCCACACTGGCGAGGTCTTCTTCATCACGCCGTACACCGGCGCCGCGACGACCTACCCGGCTGTGTCCGACTTCGACCAGTTCGCCAACGACGCCTGCACACCGGCGTTCAAGACCTACGTTGGAACGGACCTCGATTCCGATCCCGACTTGAGCGCGGGCTACTTCTACCCGCCCCAGGATGGTTGGTCGAGCGGGGATCGGACGATCCTGTGCTATGCGACGCGCGCAGGCGACGCGGTGATGACCAGGTCGGTCAGGGGATCCGCGACGGCGACGGGATCGACGGTTCCTTCGGGATCAGCGACCCCTTAGGAAGGGCGCCGGCACCCACGATTCGCCCCGAGGGCTGCCTGGTTCACTGCTCGGTCTCGCCCACGAAGGGCATGTGCCGACGTTCGGCGGCTTCGAGGCTCATCCGCAGGGCGGCCGTCTTCTGCCCGGCGACCTCGCGGACGTAGGCAGCTTCCTCGTCGGGCCGCATCCGCCGGCCGCGCACGATCGAACGGGACTTGCCGACCATCAACCAGCTGAGGTGGTAGCGGTCCATCGTTCCCCAGGCGCTGCTCAACAGCTCGTCGGAGAGCTGCAGCCAGACCTGCAGCGCGCCGAGCGCGGGGCTCTGCTGGAGACGATCTCCCTCGTCCACGAGCTGCCGTGTCCGCAGGATCAGCTCGTCGCGGGTCACGGCGTGCTCAATCGGGCGGCTCGGGCAGTAGGGCAGCCATCGACATCGCGTCGATCCAGTCCTCACGAGCGGCACGCAACGCGCGTGTCCGGGGACCTGCCCGACCCGTACCGATTGGTCGCCGATCGACCTCGACCAGCGGCACGATCCCGGCGACGCTGGCGGTGAGGAAGGCCTCGTCCGCCTCGAGCAGGTCCTCGGGTCGAAGGTCCTCCTCCTCCATCGGAACGAGGCCCAAGCGCTCGGCGTGGGCCAGCAGCCAGGTCCGAGTCGTCCCCACGAGGATCGCCGCCGAAATCGGCGGAGTCAGGAGTTGGTCGCTCCGGAGGATGAACAGGTTCGCCGCACTGGCTTCGCTCAAGTTGCCATCCATGGTCAGGAATAGCGCTTCCTCGGCACCTGCCCGGGCCGCCTCGAGGCGAGCATAAACGTAGTCGGCACGTGAGGTCGTCTTGACGCCAGCCAGGGGCGACGCCGGATCGCGCCGGATCGAGCTCGTGATCGCCCGCGCCTCGCCGGTCGTCGGGGCGTACGGCCATGCCTGGATCGCGACGGTCGCCACGACCTCCTCAAAGTCGGGCGGGAGGAGGCCTCGTCGCTCGACATCGCCCCGGCTAACAGTGATCCGGATCGCTGCGTCGCCGATCGGGCTCCCGTCGCGCCCCGTCCCGCCCAGCTGCTCGGCCGCTAGGAGCTCGTCGATCGCCTCGGCGAGCTGGTCGGGCAGCATCCCGATGTTCAGTTTGAGGGCGGCACACCCGCTGTAGAGGCGTTCGAGGTGCTCGTCGAGCTCGATCACCACACCGCGCCGGGCCCGCGCTGTCTCGAACAGGCCGTCGCCGAGCTGGAAGCCGCGATCAGTCACGCTGATGTGCGGGCCCCGGGCGTCGACGAGGGCGCCATTGAGCCAGATCGCGTGGACCCGTTGATCGCTCATGATTCCGCCTCCCTGCCTCCGATCGAACGAAGCGGGCCGGCCGCCTTGGCGACCGTCTCGAACCACTCTTCGGCCGGGTCGCTCCGCCAGGTGATTCCGCCGCCGACATGGAGGCTCAGCCGGGCGCCATCGGCGACCAGGCTCCGGATCAGGATGCTGGAGCCGAGCCGGCCATCAGGGCTCACCCACAGCGCGCAGCCGGTGTAGGGGCCGCGGCGGACCGGCTCGAGCGTCTCGAGGATCTCCATCGCCCGGATCTTCGGCGCGCCGGTGATCGAGCCGCCTGGAAATGCAGCGGCCAGCAGGTCGAACGCGTCGCGACCGGGAGCCAGCCGCCCGGTCACCGTCGAGACGAGGTGCTGGACGGCGCTCGTCCGCTCCAGCCTGCAGAGACGCGGGACGCAGACCGAGCCGGGCCGGCAGACGCGCCCCAGGTCGTTGCGCAGGACGTCGACGATCATCACGTTCTCGGCCCGGTCCTTGGCGCTGGCCAGCAGCTCGGCGGCCAGCTCGCGGTCCTCCTCTGGTGACCGGCCGCGCGGCCGGGTGCCTTTGATCGGGTCGGTGGACACGCGTCCCTCGGCGTCGATCGAGAGGAATGACTCGGGCGAGGCAGAAGCGATCGCCCGCGGGCGGCCGGCCCGTGAACCGGTCTCGCCGGGGCCGAGGTCGAGGTACGCCGCGAAGAGGGCCGGATCGCCGGTCCGCAGCGAGCGATACAACGGCCACGGGTCGCCCCCGAAAGCGGCCGACAGA
>JADGQK010000064.1 GCA_017881915.1 Chloroflexota bacterium
TACGGGAAGATCCTCATGCCGTTCAGCTCCGAGCACCGCGCGGCGTCAGGGCTGTCGGGGGGCGAGGCGATCGAGGTCGAGATCATCCCGGATGACGCGCCTCGCGAGGTTGAGATTCCCGCCGACCTCGCCACCGCGCTCGCCACCGCGCCCGATGCGGCGGCCTTCCTCGCCGGCCTCTCGCACACCCATCAACTGGCCTACGTGCTCTGGATCGACGATGCCAAGAAGCCCGAGACGCGGTCGGCACGGGTTGCGAAGGCCGTAGAGATGCTGTCGGACCACCGCACCCGCTGACGACTCGACGAGTCACGGCCAGCGCCTCGGTCAGGAGACGCCGCCCGGAGTCTCGTGGCCTGTCATCCGCCTGGTCGCCTGCCTACACGATCTCCGGGGGACTCGCCCGGTGGCGCTCGGCAGGCAAGAGGTCCATGGCGTAGGATCCGCGCACCGTCCAGCGCCAAATGCTGGGACACCCACCGAGGAGGCAGCATGCCCAGTGTGATCGGCTACCACGATGTGAAGGATCAGAAGCATTGGCTGGCCTCGCCAAAGCGCGAAGAGGTCTTCGGCCCCCTCGGCGTCACCAACATCCGGACGTTCATCGACCCGCAGAACCCGACGCGAGTGGCGGTGCTCATGGACGTTGCCGACATGGACGCGCTCATGGCGGCGATGCAGACGCCCCCAATGGCCGAGGCGATGGACTATGACGGCGTCGTGGCCGAGACCTTGGTGATCCTCGTCGAGGCGTGAGCCGAACGCGTCACGCGGGCGCGAAGCGGATGCCCGCCTACCGAGCGCCCGGCACCTGAACCGGCGGACCTGGCCGTCGCGGACGGCAGCGAAACGAGCCCCGGCCATGGTGGTCGGGGCTCGGCTGTTCTATCAGCCCCGCAGGGCTTCGGGGGCCGTTCGCCTGGAACGACCTTTGCCACGCCTAGGTCGCCGAAACAGTGCTCGGAGCGGCGGCCTGCCACCTCGACGTCTCAGCGGTAGGCTCGGCAGCGATGGCAGATGGGTTGAAGCCCTTGGCGATCAGCCAAACGGCCAAGACCATCTCTTGCACGGCGATGGGAAGAGCCAGGACGGCCTGGGTCGTCCCAAGCGGAACCGCAAGGCCGAACATGACCAGCAGGCCAGAGACCGTGACCAACGTCGCGCCAACAAGGCCCCAACCCGACAGCCATCGAGGGACGAGTCGCGATCGATAGAACACCCAGTAGTACATCAGGGCACCGAGGCCGAAGGTCAGCACCGCACCCACGGGGCCTAGCCAGTCACGTGCGGCCATCAACAGCATTCCTGGGATCTGGAAGGCCGATGAAGCCGGAGCTCCAGCTTTCACAGACTCCTGGCTCAGTGTCACCAGCAACAGCAGGCAGGTGACGATGATGACGTAGAGCGCTCCCTCGATGAGCCTGAAACCAACCGATCCAAGGGCCAGACCTTCGTTGTGTCTCCTCAAGACCGGGTACAGCGCAATTGCAATTGCAGGACACGCAGCAGCCCCAATGAACTGAAAGAGCGCTCCGAGCAGGACCTGGTTCTCGTTAGCCGAGATCCTCGCGAGGTAATCGGGCGCGCTCAGGATCGGTGTCAAGAACGCCGTGCTTGCGAGGCCTCCAAGGGTCGCGATGATGAACAGCACCCGCGTGGCTACGGCGATCGTTCGGTTCGGATTCATTCCCTTCTCTCCGATCGTTGCGGCAGGCCCAACAGGCCTCGTCCATCTGGCTGACATCGAGCTGCTCACGAGACCTCGCGCATCATCGCTTCGATCGACGCGACGGAGACCCGCACGGCGGCCAGGTCGGCCTGCATCGCGGCCTGCGTATCGCGCGTCTCTTGCGCGAGCGCCTCGAACTTCTCGGCGAGAGCCTGGTACTCCTCGTGCCCCTTCGCCTTGACCTCGGCCATCTGCAGCTCGTGGCGCCGGCGTGTCGGCCCGCTTGCGGCAACGAGCACCACGAAGACCAGGAACATGATCAGGATCGCCGCCGGCCATTCGAGGGTCATGGCTTCTTCTCCTTCGTTGTAGGCTCGCCGTCCGGGCTGAGGGTCCTCGTCGCCTCCGTGACGCGCTCAGGCGTCAGGCGCTCGTCGAAGGCCGCCACCTCGTAGAAGCGAAGTGCCTTGCCGTCCTCCGAGATCTCGTGGCGTCCCACCACGAGTCCCGCTCGCTCCAGTGTCTGGAGGTGCATGTGAAGCAACGGACGGCCGATGCCGAGCTCCCGGGCCAGCTCACTGACGTAGCTCTGGCGCTCACTCAACGCCGCGAGGATCCGCAAGCGGTGAGGGTTCGCCAGGGCGTTCAGCATCTGCAGCAGCTGGTCGCCGGTCCGGTCGTCCGTCATGTTCCTCCTTCATGTGTCAGTGAATGCTGACATATGAGCGAAGGGAATGTCAATACCCCTCTCGAGGGAGCACGATCATCACGAAGGTAGGCCGACCCGATCTGGTCATCGTGCGGCGCCTGCGTTGGCCGGCTCGAGGCGAGCCCCGTCCACGCCCTGACCCTCACCTTCGAGCGCGGCGTCGCTGCACACGTCGACTTCCTGGAGGTGTACGAGACGGATGTCGTGAATCCTGCGATGCAAGGCGTCCTCCAGGCAACACTGGCCCAGTTGGCCCACTGACCGACCATCGCCTTCCCGAACGCGCGCCGACCGCGGACCGCATGGCCGCCGGCGCGGCGACGAACAGAACTCGGTGGCTCGAAGAACCGTTTCGAGACGTCGTTCGTCTGGATGGACGCGATGCCAGACTTCACCGTTAGCCTCGCTGCACGGACACGGGAGGGACTCGTGGGCGATCCGACGAGCACGATGGCCGAGGAGCGCTTCCTGCGCCTCGCCGGGAGCGAGCTCGACCGCGCCTACCGCCTCGCCGGCTTCCTGCTGGGTGATGCCCATGAGGCCGAGGACGTGACCCAGGAGGCGCTGATCCGGGCGTGGCGATCGATCGGCGCGCTCCGGGACCTGGACGGCTTCCGCCCGTGGTTCGATCGGATCCTCGTCAACCTGTGTCGCGATCGGCTCCGCCGGCGGCGCCGTATCCGCTTCATCCCGCTCGACGGGACCGCCGAGCTCATCCACGCCCGCGATCCGTTCGGCGCGGTCCTTGATCGGGACGAGGTGCTCGGGAAACTGAACATGCTCGACGCGGACGAGAGGATCGTCGTCGTCCTTCACTACTGGTCGGACCTCACCCTCGTCGCAGTCGCCCAGCGGCTCGGTTGGCCGGTCGGGACGGTGAAGTCGCGCCTGCACCGGGCGCTCGACACGATGGCCGGGTCGCCCGGCAGGCGAGAAGGAAGATGATGAACGAGCCGCCTGCTGGGCCCGGTCGGTCCTCCGACCACGATCTGCGTGGAGACCGAGACCAGCTCGGAGGCGTGCCACAGAACCACGAGGAGCTCGATGGTCGGCTGCGGCGCGCGTTCTCCGATGCGCGTCCGCCGGGCGCGCCGGAGACGCTTCGGGCGAGCCTCGAGAGCCTGTCCGCGACGGTCGACCGGCAGCGGGTCGCGGACCGATGGTCGACGGCTCGCGGGCTAGCGAGCGCCGCGGTCGCCGTCATCGCCGTGGCACTCGTGGGTGCTGTGGTCGCGAGCCGGCTCCCAGGTCCGGCTGCTTCGGCGCCTCCGATCCGGAGCGCCGGCCCGACCGCGACCTCGTCGGCCGAAACCCCCGCGGCGACGGGTCCGTTCGGCAGCACGCCGGCCGTGATCCCGTGGGTCGACGCGACGCCGCCGCCCCAGCCGGCCAGGCCCACCCCGAGGCCGGTCCCGCCGGGGACGAGGGTCTGCACGCCTGCCGATCTGACCGCGACCGCCGACTGGCAGGGAGCGACCGGCTCGATGGCCGGCGGCATCGGGGTGACGAACGACAGCTCGACTGCGTGCGTGCTCGATGGGCCCCCGAAGCTTGTCGTGATCAAGGCCGGGACGACGACGATGCCCACGGCCTACTCCGCCGCCGGAGCGCGCCCGGGTGGCATAGACCCTCCCGGGCCGGGACTCCTCGAGCCCGGAGATCACGGGAGCTGGTGGCTCTTCTGGGAAAACTGGTGCGGGCAGGATCTCGTCCCGACCTCCGTCACGGTCACGCTCCCCGACGGCAGCGGCACGGTGGTCGCGGTCCCGGGATCCTCGACGCCGGGGCCCGGGATGGGAGGGACGCCTCGCTGCGACGCGCCCGGCAGCCCGTCCTCGCTGACCGCCACGGCCTTCGAGTATCAGCCTCCCGAACCTCCGCTTGTCGAGCCGCAACCGGCATCGACCACGATCACTGCCCCGCCGACCGCGACGATCGGGCAGGATGTCACGTTCACCGTGGCGCTGACGAACCTAGGCGACAAGCCGGCCGTCTTCGATCCATGCCCGACCTACAGCGAGGACCTCATCGTCGCCGATCTGCGTCTCAAGCCCCCGGCGGACCACGAGTACGCCCTGAACTGTTCCGCGATTGAAAACGCATTGGCGCCGGGAGCGACGATCGTCCTGCAGATGCGCTACCCGATTCCGAGCACCGTCCCACCCGGATCCGCCGAGCTCCTTTGGAGCATGGATCCCGGCGGTCCGTTCGACACGGGGGCGTTCGGGAGGGTCCCCATCGACATCGTCAGCACGGAGCAAGTCGGTCTCCTCACGGTGACCCACCCTGCCGCCTGGCGGGTGGTCGCAGGCCCCGAGTCCGTCCCCAACCGACCCGTGCCGCTCTTCTACCTGAGCGACGTGCCGCTGACCGTCCGCCCGTGCCCGGCGCCCGATCCGAAGGCCGGCGCGTTCCAGGGTTGTCCGGAGCCCGTCGCGGCACTTCCGGCGGCAGGCGTCCTCGTCACGTTCAGCCCGAACTTCGGGAGCCTCCTTGAGACCAACCCGCCGCTGATCACCGTGGGCGCACCCGATGCCTCATGCCTAGCAGTCGGTGCCGACGCGCAGGTCTACTCGGCGACCGCCGGGACGGTCGTCACCGCCTGCCTGCGCGGACCTGACCTCGCGGCCAACGAAGCCGACGTCCGAGTCGTCATCAGTTCGCTGAAGCGTGCCCCCTGATCCGTTCGGTCGCGGAAAGAGAAGAGCGTCCGGGGATCGGAGAGCCGTATCGCCGATGTTGATGAGGCAACCCGACCTCCGCATCAGTCCGGGAGCGCGTTCGCAGCCGCGACGAGGTCATTGGCATCGGCCTGGAGTTCGGCACCTGTCTGAGCATCCACGCCTCGGTGGTCGATAAGATCGGCGACTTGCCCGGCCAGTTTGTTCGCCTCCGCTCGCGCAGCTGTCGGATCCTGCTTATCGAGCGCCTGGTCGAAGCGATCGAGCTGGCTCGTGAGATCCTTCGCGTCGTGCCCGTTCAAGCCGTTGGGCCCTCGTGCAGCTGTTATCGCTGTCCGCATTTCGTCGCTCACGGCGCTGGCGTTGCCGTAGGGGTCAACGGTCGGGGTCGGAGTCGGAGCGGGAGTCGGAGCGGGAGTCGGCGGGGAACTCGGGGAGGGTGCTGGCGTCGCGGTCGGGGCCGCGCTCGCAGACGGCGACGGACTCAAGCCAGAGTCGCCGACGAAGGCGGGCGACGTCCCGCCGCTCGAGCCCCGTCCGAGAAGGAGAGCCGCCCAGGCGAGACACAGGGCGGCAACCAGCGCCCCGAGCAAGGCGACTCGCCATCTGCGCCGGCTGCGCCTGCGAGCGGCGGCTGCGAGCGCAGCGCCACCTAGGGGGACAGGCAAACGCATCAGGGTGGTCGCGTCGCCGGCCGCGGCCAGCGCGGGCTCCGCATACCAGCGCTCGAGAGCTGGTCCGAGCCGAGCCGCCACCGGCGCACGCCGGGTTCGCCAGCGCTCGAGGGCGGCCGAGAGCATGATTCCGAACTCGCTCGCTGTGGGCCGCTGGGACGGGTCGCGAGCGAGGGCCTGTGCGATCGGCGGATCGAACGCTGAGCCGAGAGTCGGGGCCACGGCGGAGACGGGGTCAACCGGCCGGGCGCTCGCCGCGACGACCTCGGCAACACTTCCAGCGGGCCGCGGCAATCGGCCCGTCAGGCCGAGGAACGCAATGGCGCCGACAGCCTGCACGTCACTGGCGGGACTCGCCGGCTGACCCGCAAGCTGCTCGGGCGCGAGATAGGCCAGCGTCCCGACCGTCGTCCCCGCGGAAGTCAGCTCACTCGGACCGGCAGCAGCGATTCCCAGATCAGCGATCTGTGCCCGACCACCGGACAGCAGGACGTTGGACGGCTTGAGGTCCCGATGGACGATCCCTCGAGCGTGTAATGCACCGAGGCCAGCCGCGATGTCTACGATGGCCGGAATGAGCTCATCCGGAGGGAGTACCCCAGTCTCGGAAGCAGCGAGGTGATCCGCGAGGGAGCCGCCGTCACACAGGTCCATGACGAGAAACGGCTCCGCGCCTGCGACCGGGCCACCCGGCGCGACATCGTGAATGGCGACCACGTTCGGATGGCTGACCGCGGCGAGTACTCGCGCCTCGCGCTCGAATCGAGCGGCGATGACCGGGTCCGTCGCGTGGTGGGCGAGGAGGACCTTCACTGCAACGTCACGATCGAGCCGAAGGTCGCGGGCGCGAAAGACCGTGGCGAACCCACCCGACCCGATCCGGGCGTCGAGGCGGTAGCGGCCGGCCAGCCGCTCCCCAATGCTCGGCATGCCCCGAGAGTACCTGATGCGCCGGCCGAACCCGGAGCCGCCAGCCGTATGACGCCACCGTTCAGTCATCGTGCTAGCCCGGGCCGGTCGCGCCCGGAGATCGGCGGCTAGGTTGAGTCGCCGCGAGCGGCAACGAACGGTGCCGTCGACAGGCCCGCCTCCAGCCAGGCCTCGAACCCGCCGATGACATCGGTCGCCCGCGGATACCCAAGGTCCTGAAGAGTCACTGCCGCGAGGCTCGACGAGTAGCCGTGGGCGCAGATCAGGATGACCTGGCGGTCGGGGTCCGTGAGTATCGGGTCGTCGTGGCCGGATGTCGGATCCATCCGCCAGTAGAGGACTGACAGCGGAACGTGGACCGAACCCGGGATGACGCCCGTTTCGAGGCGGAGCTCAGCGCAGCGGGTGTCGATCAGGAGCGCGCCGTCACCAAGCGCCGCCTGAGCTGCAGCTGGGTCGAGCCGCTGGAGCTGCGAACGCGCCGCCGCCAGCAGGCCGCCGATCGTCTTTCGTTCGGTCATCGCCACGCCTCTTACGCTCACAAACCGGGCCCGGCCCTTCAGAAAGAGTTCGCGAAGCTGTCACCGCCGATGATCTTGAGGACACTTGTCCGGATCTCGGGACACGAGGCCTTGGTCAGGGAATCCATCGCGGCCGCGTCCGGCAGGACACGGGACGAGTCCGCAGCGATCCAGTTCGCATAATCGATGGCCAGCTCCGCGACCGCCCCGGCGGGTGCCCCGGCCTTCTGGAGAGCCGGGATCTCCGAGGTGAGGAAGGCGCACAGGGCGACCCCATCCCCGGCGCTGGCCGCCGACGGCTCGGGAGAGGCGGTCGCGGGGCTGGCGGAGGCAGCTGTCGTCGATGCCGCTGGCGACGGGCTGCCGGCCTGCGGCGAGACGGTGGCAGCGCTGCCGCAGGCGGCGGTCAGCAGGCTCACGGCGAGCACGAGCGCACAAGTTGGACGATTCATGAGTCCCCCGGTTGCGTTGGAAATGGGCCGACCGATCATACCGGCACCGGGCGCAGCGCACCCCTGCGGGCACCCTGAGCGGGTAGGTGCGCTTGAGGCCGCCGACGGTCGTCAACTCTCGATTCCGAAGCGCCGAGACGATGCTGGCAACGCTGGCCGCCAGATCATGTAGACGTTGGCTGTGCCGCGCTGGTTGCGCAACGATCCCATCCGGTAGCCGCCCGCGACGTTGGCGATTTGCCCTCAAGGGCGATGATTCCCGCCCACTTGTGAAATCGGGCCTCTGCTACGGTTCTCGAATGGCGGACTTCGAGACGGCGCGCCGCGCCGGAGTGGATGAACCCGCAGGCCGCTTCGAGACGACGGACCGGGCGAAGGCGCCGGAGGCGTGGCGCCCCGCGCGTGCCCCGCTCGAGGGCGAGCCCGCGGATGCCGCCGCGCAGATTGGGCGGGGTGCGCGGAGGGATCGTGCTGGGGCCCCGCCGCGGTTCAAGCTCTCGCCCGGCCAGGTCGAGGCCCTCCAGCGAGCTGCCGGCAATCGCGCCGTCACGGCTGTCGTCCGTCCGGTCGCGCAGCGAGTCGCGATCAAGGATCCAACGATGACCGAGACCCTCTACAACACGAGCTCGGGCGGCCAGGCGACGGCGAACAAATACACCCTCAACCCGAGATACGAGATGACCCGCAACGGCGACAGCGGGGTGACCGTCACGGTCCGGATCAAGTTCCTGAGCCAGAAGCGGAACAGCGTGGACCCCAAGTCGCCGGGCGCCGCGCCCGGAACGCCCGCCCTCGGCACGCTGCTCGACTACCCGGCGGAGATCCCGGCCAACGACGTCCGGGTGGAGTGGGCGAAGCAGACCGCCGAGGGTGCGGTCAAGAATTGGAACGGACGGCTCAGCTTCGTGGGCGAAGAGCGAAATCTCTTCTCGGCGAACACGAAGAAGCGCCTGCCCGTCACGTTTGTCTCGGTCGCGGTCTTCGGGCCGAGCGAGCAGGCCGACAACCAGGTGATCATCCACCCGCCTTCGACGGTCGCCGGGTCACCGGGGCAGCCGATCGACGCCGGCAACTGGTATATGAACAAGGGGACCAGCTATAGCGGCGACGACAAGGTGATCGCCGCCCACGAATACGGGCACCTGCTGGGTATCCCCGACGAGTACAGCCAGAGCAACGAGCAGCTCAACGCCCTGATCCACCAGGCAGCCCCCAGCTCGGCGCCGAGCGCGCGAGCAGCGTTGGACAAGGCAACCGTCGAGCGGATGGTGCTGTCCTCACTCATGTCGCCACTCCTCGGCCAGCTCAATGCGGCCATGCCCACGATCACGAATGCGCTCCGGGCGGAGCGGCCCCTCCTGAAACAGAAGATGGCCGCGGCCGCTCGCACGGGCGTCCTGTCGGAAGACGTCCGCGAGGCCCTGCGGACACAGCTCACGGCCGCGTCCGAGGGCAAGCTCGCGCCGAGCGTCCCCGCCGTAGTCGCCTTCGAGACGACGGCGAACTTCAGCGACCGAACCCAGGCCGGCCAGGGGGTCGAGTCCGGCTTCTCCGCGGCGGCGCTCGGGACCCAGATCCGGGACGCCTACTGGAACGCCCTGGTCGCGGCCGAAGGGGCCAGGGTCGGGGTCGCCGGCCTGGGTGCGGTCTCGATCAACGTCGCCAGCTCGGTGAGCGCGACGACCGCCACCGGCGGGGCTAGCGCAGGTTCGGCGGCGGGCGTCGCGGCCTCGTCGATCGGACCGGCGGCAGCTCCAGGCCTGCCGGCCGTGCTGCCGAACACCAGCCTCGAGGGCCAGATCACGGCGCTTCCGGGGACCTGGACCGCGGCCGGTTCCCTGCTGGAGACCGGCGTCACTCCGGGCCTCTTCGCGGCGAAGATGCTCGCGATCCTCAAGAGCGCCGGGGCTGCGGCTGCCGCGCCACTCCCGCCGGGCGTCGCCCCGCCGGCGAAGCTGGCGAACGAGCGGGCGCTCTTCGAACGAGCGTACCGAATGGTCTCGAACGCCGCCACCGGCGCGTCGCGGCAGCTCGCCGCGGAACTCGTCTCGACAACGATGCAGCCCGCCCTGCGGTCGAGCGTGACCGACCTCCAGGGCAAGATCAGGGCCGAGGTCAGCCGGGTCATGTCCACGCCGCCGGCGGGCGTCGCCGCCCTTGGGCCGGCCGACCCGAACATGACGGCGATGGTGGCGGCAATGAAGAAGGTTCTCGACGCGGACAAGGCGGCCACGAAGGGTACCGGCCGCGATCCGCTCGGCTCGGGCGTCGCCGCCCCGGCCCAGGATGTCACCTACAGCTACCAGGGCATGATGGGCTCAAATGCCACGCGGGCGCTCCGTCCCGACCAATTCAGGCCGTTGGTCAACAAGTTCAACAGCAAGCTGACGAAGACGTTCGAGAAGAGATTCCGGGGGGAAGTGAAGTAGTGCGGCGGCTGGCGACGTTCCGCTGGCGCACGCCCGACCCGACGTCGGTAGACGAGGAGTTGGCACTCTTCGACGACGACAGTGCCTGGCTCGTGGTGCGCGCGTCGCGCACGCTTGCGTCGTCGATCGGCACCTACCACTGCGAGCCCGCCGAGGCGGACCGTCGCGTGCTGATCGCGGCGGGGCCCGGGCCGGTGGAATTCGATCTGCTCAAACCCTCGCCGGACCCCGCTCGGGGCGTGCTCATGGCCGTAGCGGACCGGGTGTCGGCCGTCGCCCGGGCCACGCCCGATGCGGTCGCGACCTTCCACAGCCAGTCGCTCGGCGTGCCGGCCGACGGATCGCTTGAGTTGTCCCTCGTGGTTGTGGCGTCGGGGGCCCGGGCGGTGGAGTTCGAGCTCGATCCCGCGTCATCGTCGGTCCAGTTCAGCCATGACGACCAGCCCGTGGGCTGGTGCGACCTGCCCGACCTGGCGTCCGGTTTTGCCACGCCGGACGCTGCCGAGCTGGGCGGGGTGCACCGACGCGCGCGCGTCGAGCCGGGCGCCTATGGTGCGATCGCTTTCGACGTCCCCGCGCCTGCCGGAGCTAGCGCCGTCTCGGCGAGGGTGGTCGGCTGGCTCCTCGAGTCGCTCCCGGACGACCCGCTGCCCGCGCGGTTCAGCCTGAGGACCGAGGACGCCCCGATCGAGTCCTGACCAGGCCGGATCGGCCGGGTGATCGCGCACGGCCCCATCGTCAACGTCGCGCTTGCTGCCCTACCGGCCTCGCTGCTCGGCGATCCATTCCCAGGCGGGTCGCCACCATAGCTCTGAGCGTCCGTCGAGGCCACGTCGAGCTGCCTCGGCCTCCCACCGAGCCACCCAGTGCTCGGCACTCTCCGGGCTGATCCGGGCGACGCTGACCAGGCGGGCAGACAAGCCAGCCCGTCGGGCGATGTAGATCCGTTTCGGGTCGGGGCTTCCGGTCATGGCGTCAGGGTAGTCCCAGTTGCATGGAAGCGGCCGAATGGCACTTGATCCGGGCGAGCGATGAGCGCAGGATTTCCAAGGTAAGGGTATTAGTGCCAGTGGCTCGCCGAGGCGCGAGTCCGATCGGGTCGCCGAACCGTGCGGAGCCCCTGGCGGATCTGACTCGTCGACCCCGCGGAGGTGCGCCATGGCGCTCCATCGGACGACTCTGGGACAGCGGGCTGCGTCCTATCCGGAACTGCTCCGCGTGCTCCTCGTCGTAGCTGCGGTCATCGTGCTGATGCTCGTCATGACCGTGATCTTCGGAATGCACCAGGCTGGCCCGTCATACGAGCTCGTGCCTGATCCGGCTGCCGGTCTCGGCCTGCCATTCTGAGGGCTGGGGCCAGGTCCGCGGGCAAGACGCGGACGGGGACTGGGATCACATTCGCTCCACTTGATCTCCGGCCAGGATCATTGATCCGGAGGGCGTCAGGGTTGTCGGCGCCCGCGGGTGGTCAGCATCGCGCCGCGGGCGGCGAGCCGAGCAAGTTGCTGTCCGCCGTCCCACTGGCGCTCACCCGGGCCTGAAGCGGGCGTAGGCTAGCCCAGGCCTGTGCTCACGGGCGTCCCACCCGGAGCCAGTCGCCTGACAGCTCGCTGCAGGAGATCAACTCGATGCGTTCCGTCCGTCGCGGCTTGATCGGTCCCCACGTCCGATGGGCGGCTTTCGCGCTGGCAGGACTCGTCGTTGCCGCCTGCAGTGCCTCGGGCTCGGCAGCGCCGAGCTCGGCCGCCACGGCGACCTCGGCGGCCCCACCGGCCTCGGCCCAGGCGACGTCGTCCAGCCTCGCGCCGTCCGTGTCGCCGGCGGCCACCGCCAGCAAGGGTCCGGCCACCGCCGAGTTCGCCCTGACCGGCAGCGCGGGGCTGACCGGCCCGGTGACGACGAAGGAGATCGTCTGCGGCCAGCCCTCGTTTGATGGCCCCCAGATCACCTTCCAGGGGCAATCCGGCACGGCCGGCCCGCAGATCGTCATATTCGTGAGTGCCGGCCACGTTGAGGCGCGCGTCGCCACCGGTGTCGCCGCTACGCTCCGGCTGCGCAGTTTCGTGGGCACCGGCGTGACCAGCTTCGATGCCGCGTCCGGCGCGCAGCTCGACTCGCCGCTCACCGAGTCCACGGCCGCCGGGGACGCGGTCGGCGACCTCGGGGCGTTGAGCTCGATCTCGGGCACGATCGACTGCGGCAATCAGCAACCCGGGACAGCAAATATCGTCGTCAGCGGCCTGTCGCCGCTGGGATCCCTCGACGCTGCGCTCAGTGAGTTCAAGGTCACCTGTAGGGTGACCGCAACGGGCACGTACGTGGGCATCGTCGGCCTCTCGATGGCCGGCACCACGCCCGTGCTCGTGTTCGTGACAGCGAGCACGGCAATGCTGCAGGTCGCAGTGGAGATCAAGACGAGCGGCAGCTTCTACACGGCTAAGGGAACCGGGTTGACCACCATGATGCCGGGTGGCGCTTCCATCGCGGGGGATGTAACCGAGACGGTGAAAGCCGGGGCGACCCCGCACACGCTCCATGTGATGGGCGACGCGACCTGCGGGACGACGGTCCAGCTCTAGGCAGAACGGCAGCATTGACGGTCGCGGGCCGCCCCTGCGAGCCCGTTTCTTCCCCTGATGTGGGCGCGATCTATGCGCCGGTGGCCTGCCAGGGATCGTAGCCGAAGGTGCTCGAGCAAGGCCCTGGCGAGGCGACCAGGAGACGCTACCGTCCGCCACCGGTCATGGCGCACAGCAGGCGGACCGCGGTCGTGACCGCCGCTCCTTCGTCGAGCCCCTCCTGGACGACGAGTGAGCGCCACGTCCTGAAGTCGACGAGGAGGCCGGCAACCGCGCCCAAGAGTGGCTGGTCGCGCTCTGAGACAGAGCCGAGATGCCCGGCGATCAGCGCGTCGGACAGCTGCCGGTTCCCGGCCGCCGTCGCCTGCCGGGCTGAGAGGGGCATCGATTCGGCATCCCGGTAGATCGGGTAGAGCTCGCCGGCGTGGTCCCGATACCAGGCGTACAGCTCCCCGAACGCACGTCGCGCCCGCCCCTCGAGATCGGGGATCACGAGCCAGGCGTTCGGGTCCGGCCGCGGGTTCCGCGCGACCCAGTGCGCCCGGCACGCCACGAACAGGGCGTCGAGGTCTGTGAAGTGGCGATAGACGGTGAGGCGGGTGACGCCGGCCTCCTCGGCGACGGCCGCGATCGATGTGCGGGCGGGGCCGACCGTGGTATGCAGGCGGACCGTTGCCTCGGTGATCCGCTCGCGCGTCTCGTCGACCTGCTCGGCGCGCCGCCGCATCCGGTAGGGCCGCGATTTCGTCAAACGCACCTGGCTACTCAATATTGACAATCGTTCCAGCGGAGTTCATTGTACAGCACTGTTCACTCGATCAGGCGCTAGTGGGTTTCGAAGCAATGGCCAGCCAGAGTTCAGCCCCGACCGTAGCGCGGTTGAAAGTCGTCCAGCCCGGCGAGGGACGGGCCGGCGGTCTCGCACCCGGCGTCGGCGTCGTCTTCAAGATCGATGGTGAGGACAGCGCCGGCGCCCTGTCGATCGTCGAGCACCCATTCGCGGTCGGCGCGCTCGTCCCACCCCACGTCCATACGCTCGAGGACGAGTATTCGATCGTGCTCGAGGGTGAGATCGGGTTCCGCTCGAACGATCGGGAGGTTGTCCTGGGTCCGGGCGGCTACATCATCAAGCCGCGCGGCGAAGTCCACGCGATGTGGAACGCGGGCTCCGTGCCCGCCCGGATGATCGAGGTCATCTCGCCGGCGGGATTCGAACGGTTCTTCCGCGAACTGACCGACCTGACCGCAGTGGGCGCCCCGGACCCGGCGACGATCGCAGCTCTCGCGGAGCGCTACCAGCTCCCGTTCGCCGAGCCGGATTGGCTCCCCGACGTGATCAAGCGTTACGGCCTGACGCCGCCAATGCGCTGACTCGACCGATATCGGGTGAAGCGGAGTCTAGCCGCTGGCCGAATGCTCGACCTTCGGGCGATCCCGTCGAACGCTTGCTGAGGTGGGGCGCAGCCCACCCTCGATGAGATCCTCATCGGTCACCACCCGCATCCAATCGGCCTCATCGCGATTGACCACGATCGTTCCCGTCGACTGATACTTGCGCTCCCCGCCCGACCAGTACTCGATCCACGCGTCCGTGAGTGGGACCATCGGGGGACGACCGCTGATGCTGACCATCGGATCGGCGTCCGGATCGGCGTGAAGGTGCCCCCCGATCAGGTAATTGCCCGACTGGATGGCGATCGGATGCGTTCGGGTCCGATGGTGGAGCGCCTGATCGCCCCGCGGCCCGGCGGCATGGACCGCGATCAGTTCGCGACGCCGGATGATGATCTCCTCGGCCGACTGCGTGATCCCATCCTCAAGGCTCTCGATCTGGACCTCGGCGAGATGGAGCTCCTCGTGCGCATTCAGCAGGTCCGTCAGCCGGTCGGCACGAAGCCGGACCCAGCCGAACACCAGGTGATGCGCGCCGTAGGCCATGAAGCGAACGAGCGGCGCGTCCGCGACGGCGTCCGGCTCGAAAACCTCCTCGGCGGTGGGCTGGAGGATGAGGTACAGGCGACCTGCGGACGATCTCGGCTGCATCATGCGCAGGCTCCCGATCGGCCCGGTATTTCGGTATCACCCGAACGTACCGCAGGAGTCCGGGCGACGCTCCTTCGACCGACGCTCATTTGATCCGTTGACGCACATCTGTGCAGTCCCTATGCTCAAATTGTGTCCGTCGATCCGCTGGACCTTCGTTCGGGAACCGCCCCTCCGGCCGCGGGCCTGGTCGACCAGGTTGCGCGGCTCTACTTCGAGCGCCAGTTGACCAAGGTCGAAATCGCCGGCCGGCTCCGGATCTCCCGCTTCCGTGTCGCCCGGCTGCTCGACCAGGCGCTGGCCAACGGGGTCGTCCGGATCGAGTTCCGTGATGCGCCGGTCCAGGATCGCGCCCTCGGCCGGGCGATCGAGGAGCGCTTCGGCCTCGAACGTTGCGTGGTGGCCGCGAGCGGCGACGACGCCGCCGTAGCGCGCCTCGCGGCCGACGTCATCGACGGACTCCTCGGTCGGGGAGAGGCGATCGGGATCGCCTGGGGATCAACCGTGGGCCGAGTCGTCCGGGCGATGACGGCTCGCGACGATCCGGCCATCGACGTCGTCCAGCTCGCCGGCAGTTCCACGAGTCTCGAGGCTGGCACGGACCCGGGCGATCTCACCGTGGTCCTCGCCGAGCGCCTCGGGGCCCGCGATCACCGGATCCACGCCCCGGCGTTCGTCGAGTCAACCGAGCTCCAGGCGGCCCTCGTTCGCCAGCCCGAAATCGCAGCAACGGTCGGGCGGTTTGATGCGCTTGCGGTCGCGCTGCTCGGGATCGGTGCATTCGGGACCTCAGGCGGCGTCCCGAGCTCGTCGCTGCTCCGCTCCGGGGCGCTCAATGCCGGCGACCTGGAACGCCTGGCTGAACTTGGCGCGGTCGGCGACCTGCTCGTCCACGCCTTCACCGCCGACGGACGGTTCGTCGCGCCGGACGTGACCGGACGAGCGATCGCGATCTCGGTCGACCAGCTCCGCCGCGTGCCGAA
>JADGQK010000128.1 GCA_017881915.1 Chloroflexota bacterium
CGGATCCCGAGCTTGCGCAGCTCGCCCTCGATCCGCACGCAGCCCCAGCGGGGGTTCTCCCGGGCGAGGCGGAGGATGAGCGTACGGACCTCGGGATCGAGCGGTGGCCGGCCTGGGCGACCGGTCCTGCGGTAGGTCCACTTCCTGCGCACGAGTTCGCGATGCCACCGGAGGAGGGTCGCCGGGGTAACGAGGAAGGTGACCCAGCGCTCACGCGGGATGACCCGACTCGCCGCTGCGAGGAGGATCCGATCGATGACACGGAGCTTCGGTCGGCCCGCCGTCCGCTGCAACACGCGAAGCTGATGGCGGAGGACGAGGATCTCGAGGTCCTTGCTTCCGTCGTCTCGGCCTTGTTGGCCACCGCCGACGAGGAAACCGACGAGGGCGCGGACGACGAGGTAGAGGAGAGACCACATCGGCCGATCGTACCGGGACTGTCCGAGCGCGAATCGGGGTTTCCGACCCCCACGCCATCTCCGGACCGTCCTGGCGGAGCTGCTGCTGGAATTCCCCGGCCTGACCCCTGGTGCCTTCCTCCATCAGGAAGGCGTCCGCGACCACGTTGCGCTGGTGCGCCTTCGGGAACGCCTCGGCAGAGGCGGCGACTGGACGCCGGACCGCCGCACGATCTTCCGCGACGTAGGCGCGGAGAGCCCCGGGGGCGATCGTCGCGCGTCTATACGGCACGATCTCCGAGCGGGGCGCCACGGCCCGGGGAGCCACGACCTACGGACGATCACTCGACGACGCGAGGGACGGCCTATCGCCCCCGATCCGGCGTTGCGGAGCTACCTCGTCGTTGGGCGTCGCTCGCGGTGAGGATGTCGCGCTGGACTCCCGTGCCACCACGGTGTTGCCAATTGTGCTGGGCGGCGAGGGGCGCCCCGAGCGTGTGCTCAGGACGCCCCTGTGGAACGTTGACCGGCGGACCTTTGGTGGTCCGTCGCGCCGCAGACGCGCTTCTCGGCGGATCGCCTGCCGGGAACCGGATTCGTTACGCCCGCCCGGCCGCCAGGTCGTATTGCAGGTAGACGACGTGGGTTCGCGTGTACTCGAGCACGCCGTACTTGCCGTCTGCCCCACCGATCCCGGACTTGCGCCAGCCGGCATGGAACCCCTGCATGTTCTCCATCATGTTCTCGCGGTTGACGTACGTCTCCCCGAACCGCAGCTCCCGGCACGCTCGCATGATCACGTCGACGTTCTTGGTGAAGATTGACGAGGCGAGACCGTAGATCGAGTCGTTCGCCCAGTCGATCGCCTCGTCGAGGTCGTGGAACGTGACGACTGGCATGACCGGCCCGAAGATCTCTTCCCGGACGATGGCCATGTCCTGGCGGCAGTTGGCGATGACGGTCGCCGGATAGTAGTGACCTTCCGGCTTGTCCTCGGCAGGCTTGCCGCCGGTCACGACCTGGCCGCCGTCGGCGATGGCACGCTCCACGCGTCCGCTCACCGCGTCGAGTTGCCGTGCGCTTACCATCGGACCTAGGTCGCGGCCCTCGTCGACGAGCGCGTTCCCGTATGTCGCCTTGCCCATGGCCTTGGCCAGCCGCTCGGTGAACTCGGCGGCGACGCTCTCGTGCACGTAGGTTCGGTCGGGTGCGCCGCACACCTGGCCCGTGTTGAGGAGGCGACCTGCCTTGATGGACCTGATCGCGAGGTCCAGGTCGGCGTCCGGCATCACGATGACCGGGTGGCTGCCGCCGAGCTCCAGGCTGACCTTCGTGATGTTCTTCGCGGCGAGCTCCATGACCCGGGAGCCGGTCCTGATGCTGCCTGTGACGGTCACCATGCCGATGAGCGGGTTCGAGGCCAGCTCCTCGCCGACGGTCGGGCCGTAGCCGCACACGATGTTGACAACGCCGGCGGGGACGCCTGCCTCGTCGAAGATGCGGCCGAGCTCGAGCGTGCTGTTCGGCGTGATCTCGCTCGGCTTCACGACGATGGAGTTGCCCGTGAGAAGCGCCGGTGCCACCTTCCGCGCGAGCACGTAGAGCGGGAAGTTCCAGGGCACGATCCCGCCGATGACGCCGATGGGCTGCCGGAGCAGCAGCTGCATGTCGTTTGGCTCGTCGCTGGCGATGACCTCGCCCTCGATGCGGCGGGCCCACTCCGCCGTGTAGTCGAAGTAGTTGGCCGTGCCGTTCGCCTCACCCCGGGCCTGGTCGAGGGGTTTGCCCTGCTCCTCCGACAGGACCCGGGCAAGGTGCTCCGCGTCCGCGCGGATCCCGGCGGCGATCTTGTGCAGGTAGTTCGCGCGCTCGATCGGGGCCAGCTTCTCCCACGCGCGCTGCGCCCGGTCCGCGCACTCGATCGCTTCCCGCGCATCCTCAACGGACGAATCGGGCACGTCCGACGCGGTCGCACCGGTGGCCGGATTCTCTACCGGCAGCGTCTTCGCTCCCTGCGCGCTGACGAAGCGACCGTTCACGTAGTTCTGGTAGAGGCGTGTAGCGACAGCCATCGTGATCCTCCGTGTCGACCGGCCGCATCCTGGGGCGCGGCCACAACCATTGGGGCTGAGCGCGAAGCCGGCGAATCAGCCGCCCGCCGGCTCCGCGCCCGCCACTGACGTCACAGGCAGGCGAACCTAGCCCAGGACGAGCGCCGACAGGCTCAGGTCGGCGTGGGTGGGACTTCCGGGCTCCGCGCAGCCCTGCTCACCGAAGGCGAGGTAGCCGACCGTCGGCAGGTGGCCGGCCGTGTGCGCGATCTCGGCAGGGATCTCCCGGATCCGGTCGCCGAGGGCGATGGCGCGCCCACCGCAGTGGGAGAGCAGGATGGCCTTCGGGTGCTCGACCCCGAGCGTCGCCTTGTACACGGCGTTGCCCGCCTCGGCGACCAGGCCGTTCACGGATGCTTCCGCCAGCTCGAGCTCCATCCCGGGGCGCATGGCCGCCCCGAAGTCCATCGAGCCGTCCGCGCTGCTGTTGGTCGGGTGGGCGGAGTACCCGATCCCGGCCTGCCGGAACAGGAGTGGGTACTGCACGCTGAACGAGACGAGCGCGCCGCCGCAGATCTCCGCCTCAGGCCTGGCGACCCACGCGGAGTAGACATCCATGGCTCGCAGGCCGTCGAGCTCGAAGACCGTCCGTCCGGTGGCCTTGGTCACGATCGCCTTCTTGCCCGTCGGCCGATAGCCGTTCGTGAAGGCAACCCCGACCGGACCACCGATCGCCGCGAGGGCGAAGTGATTCGTGTAGGCGTGACCGTTCGCGATCTGCTGGAACTTGCCCTCGGGAGAGTGGTCCGAGGCAGAACCGCCGACCACCGGCACCCCCGGAGCCGCGCTGGCGATCCCGCGCAGCAGCTCCTCCTCCGGCCCCATGAAGGCGAGGGTCAGCAGCGCCCCCGGGGCGCCGCCGAGCTGCTTCATGACCTCTTCGGCGGCCTTCTTGCCGGCCGCGAACGCGTCATCGCCAACGGGCACGACCGCGGCCGCCCCCGGCCGGTCGGCGATAAGCATCAGGCTGGCCGCTCCGCCGGCGCTCGTGACCCAGCCATCGTCCCGGAACACGCCGGTCGACGACGAGCCGCCCCACATGGGGATCCCGTCGAGCAGCTCGGAGACGCTGCTCGCGAGGGCCTCAGTGTCGTACTGCGACGTGGCGAAGAGGATGGCCAGCGTCGGGGTGCCCTCCAGCCCGGCCTTCGCCTGTGAGACGAGTTCGGCTGCCGCCGCCCGCGGATCCGTGGACGTCGTGCTGCCGGTTCCGATACCGCTCATGGGAATGCCTCCTGCAACGTTCCCGGACTGACCTGCCTGGAGCCCGGCAGCTGTCCGGATTGACTGATCTGGCCGAGGATCGCCGCCCCGAGCAACGAGGACTGGTCCTGGAACTGGTACTCGAAGTCGCCGGTCCAGCGGCGCCTGGCTTCGAGCATTCCCCGGATCCTGGCCCCGCCGCCGGAGATCCCGACCCTATGGCCGAGGTGGACGACCTCGGCGACTTCTGCAAGGTGCCCGCCCAGATATCTCGCGTTGCCGCGGACGATGCTGAGCAACAGGTCTTCACGCGTGGTCTGGAGCGTGAGGCCGCTGAAGCGGCCGGTGAGGGACTCGAGGGAGTACCGGCTGCCGCCGATGTAGGGGACGTACTCGGGGAGATCGGCTTCAACGATGTCCGGATCCGGACCCAGAAGGAACGCATCGAGCACGCCGGGAACGTAGTGGTCGTAGAACTCGTCCGCGTCCAGCTCGCTGCAGGCGGTCCGGCGGAACCAGTCCAGCGCCTCGCCGCCGGCATTCAGCACGAAGAACGTGAGCCACCGACCCGGGATGACGTGGCAGCGGACGTTGAAGGTTGGGGAGGCGATGGGGCGATCGGTGCAGACGCTGGCGATGTCGCACGTCCCGCTGATGATGTTGATGTCGCCCGGCTCGGTCAGGCCCCCGGAGAAGGCCGCGAGCACCGCGTCATTGCCACCGCAGAGGACGACGCAGCCACGAGGCAGGCCAAGCTCCTCGGCGATGGCGGGCCGGATCGGACCGATCGGCTCATGGGACTGCCGCAGCGGCGGCAGCATGCCCTCATCGATTCCGGCGAGACCGAGGACCGTCTCGTTCCAGGTGAGATCGTTCCGCGCCGTGTTGTAGAGGCCCGTGATCGAGGCCGTTGACGGATCGATCGCCCAGCGGCCGGTCATCCGCTTGACGAGATAGGTGTTGCAGTGGCCGAACTTCGCGGTCGCCGCCCAAATGTCCGGGCGCTCATCC